>JAKCAB010000264.1 GCA_021839785.1 bacterium
TCTTTCCCAGGTGTGGAAGAACGGCGACCAGTCGATGTAAGGCACGAGGTCGGCGAGGCCGATGTCGGCGACCGGGTGCCGAACGCCTTGAAGCGGCTCGGAAGCCAGGACGCGCACGCCGAGGAAATCCGGCCGCGCGGGCAGTTCGCCCGACCGGTCAAATTTCGGCGCGCGGGCACGCGCCTCGGACAAGCTCAACAGGCGAATCTGCTGGCCGGCGTGCTGCGCGCGGATGCGCTCGTACTCGGCGTTCATCTGCTGGACGAAATCCGGCTTTTGCTCGGCGCTCAACAGGCCGCTGACCACGGGCACCGCCCGGCTGGCGTCGAGGACGTGAATGACCGGCTGGTGGTAGGCTGGCGCGATCTTCACCGCGGTGTGGGCCTTGCTGGTGGTGGCGCCGCCGATCAAGAGCGGCAGCGCGAACCCGGCGCGGTCTAACTCGCCGGCGACGTGCACCATTTCGTCCAACGACGGCGTGATCAGCCCGCTCAACCCCACGACGTCCACGGCTTTTTCGCGAGCGGTCTCCAGGATTTTCTCGCACGGCACCATCACGCCGAGGTCGTGGATTTCGTAGCCGTTGCAAGCCAGCACGACGCCCACGATGTTTTTGCCGATGTCATGCACGTCACCCTTAACCGTGGCGAGCAGCACCTTGCCCGCGCTGCGGCCGCGGGCCTGCTTTTCGGCCGCCATGAACGGTTGGAGGTAAGCCACCGCCTTTTTCATCACGCGGGCGGACTTCACGACTTGCGGCAAGAACATCTTCCCGGCGCCAAAAAGATCGCCAACGACGTTCATGCCGGCCATCAACGGACCTTCGATCACCGCCAGCGGGCGACCGTATTTTTGCCGCGCCTCCTCGGCGTCCTGCTCGACAAAGTCGGCGATGCCCTTGACCAGCGCGTGTTCGAGCCGCTGCTCCACCGCCAACCGCCGCCAGGCCAGCTCCTCGGTGGCAACGGCGGCTTTGTCCTTTTGCTTGTATTGTTCGCCGAAGGTGACGAGCCGCTCGGTGGCGTCCGGCCGGCGGTTGAGCAGGACGTCTTCGACCCGTTCCAGCAGGTCCTTTGGCACCTCGTCATAAACGGCCAGCATCCCCGCGTTGACGATGCCCAGGTCGAGCCCCGCCCGGATGGCATGGAACAAGAACGCGCTGTGCATGGCCTCGCGGACCGGGTTGTTGCCGCGGAAGCTGAAGCTGACGTTGCTGATGCCGCCGCTGACCTTCGCCCGCGGGAGGTGCTCCTTGATCCAGCGCGTGGCGCGGATGAAGTCCACGGCGTAATTCGCGTGCTCTTCGATTCCGGTGCCCACGGTGAGCACGTTCGGGTCGAAAATGATGTCCTCCGGCTGGAAGCCGGCCTGCCCGGTCAAGAGCTTGTAGGCGCGCGCGCAGACCTCAATGCGGCGCTCGTAACTGTCCGCCTGCCCGCGTTCGTCGAACGCCATGACCACCGCCGCGGCGCCGTAACGGCGGATGAGCCGGGCCTGTTCCAGAAATTTCGCCTCGCCTTCCTTGAGCGAAATCGAGTTCACCACGCCTTTGCCTTGCAGGCATTGCAGCCCCGCTTCGATGACCGACCACTTGGACGAGTCGATCATCACCGGCACGCGCGCGATGTCCGGCTCCGCCGCCATCAAGTGCAAGAACCGCGTCATGGCCGCCACGCCGTCGAGCATCCCTTCGTCCATGTTCACGTCGATCAGGTTCGCGCCGTTCGCGACCTGCTGCCGCGCGACCGCCACGGCCTCCTCGAACTGGCCGGCCAGGATGAGCTTGGCGAACTTGGGCGAGCCGGTGACGTTGGTGCGCTCGCCCACCATGACGAAATTCTGCGCCGCGGAATCGCCGCCGCCGGACGCGTCGCCGGCGGGGGCGCTGCTCCGGATGGTCAGCGCCTCCAGACCGCTCAAGCGCAAGTCCGGTTCGGCGACCGGCACCGCCCGCGGCGCGCAGTCGCGGACGGCTTCGGCGATCGCGCGAATGTGGGCCGGCGTGGTGCCGCAACAGCCGCCCACCAGGTTCAGCCAGCCGCGCTGCGCCCAGTCGCGCAATTGCGGGGCCAAGGTCTCCGGCGTTTCGGGAAAGCCGGTCGGCGACAGCGGGTCCGGCAGGCCCGCGTTCGGATAAAAGCAGGTGTACGTCGGCGCCAGGTTGACCAGTTCCTCGACGAACGGCCGCATTTCCTTCGGCCCGAGCGCGCAATTCAAACCGACGCTGAACGGCTGGACGTGGCTTACCGAGTTCAGGAAGGCCCCCACGGTCTGGCCGGTGAGCGTGCGGCCGGAGCGGTCGGTGATCGTGCCGGAGACCATGACGGGCGGGGCAAGTGCCGGCGTTGAGGCGCGCTCGGCGAGGACTTCCTGGATCGCGAACAACGCGGCCTTGGCGTTCAGCGTGTCGAAGATCGTTTCCACCAACAGCAAGTCCACCCCGCCTTCGAGCAAGGCCGCGACTTGCTCGCGATAAGCCCGGCGCAGTTGGTCGAAGTTCACCGCGCGAAAGCCGGGGTCGTTCACGTCCGGCGAAATCGAGGCCGTCACCGGCATCGGCCCGATCGCGCCCGCCACGAAGCGCGGCCGGCCGGTCGCGTTCGCGACGGCGTCCGCCGCCCGCCGGGCCAGGCGCGCCGCGGCGAGATTCATTTCCTGCACGGTTTCGCGCAGCGCCGCGTCGCTGACCACTTCTTCGAAGAAAGCCTGGTTTTTGCGGCCGGCGGGGTGGCGGGCGAACAGGAAGTCGTGCTGGCCGATGGTCGTCGCGGAAAACGTGTTGGTTTCGATGATGTCGGACCCGGCCAGCAGGTATTGGCGGTGGATGTCCTCGATGACCGTCGGCTGGGCGAGTTGGAGGAGTTCGTTGTTTCCTTTGAGCGGTTTGCCGGTCCAGTCGGCAAAGCGAGCGCCCCGGTACGCGTCCTCGGTCAAGCGGCACTGCTGGATCATCGTGCCCATCGCGCCGTCCAGCAGGACGATGCGCTGGCGCAAGAGGCGATCAAGATTGGCGATGCTGTCAGTCATGCGACGGATGCACAAGCGGGGTCCGGCAGGCCGGGCGCCTGGCTGGACGCGAACCGTAAGGGCGGAGAAGGCGCTTTGCAATGTAAAAATCAACGAATCTTGATATGACGATATGTAGTCTTCAAAACACGTCCGCTTCTGACCCGTCGCCGGCACGGAACCTTAACTCCGCCGTAACCGGGCCGTAACACGGCGATGGCAGGTTGCGTCCGTGGTGAAAACGGACAGCGTCAAGCAGCAAGGTCCGGGGGCGCCGCGCGGCGCACGGAACGAAGCCCCGCCTGACGATCTCCGCCAATGGCTGGGCGAAAACGGCCTGGTGCGGCTGGCGCTTGAGGCGGTGGCGGAGCTGGACCCGCAACAAATGCCGCGACGCGATTTCGTCCATGCAGGGCGCGCCTTCCCGGTCGCCGTCATGTTGACGCTGCTGACGTACTGTTATGCCAGCGGCCGGTATGGTTCGCAGGAAATCGAGGACGCGGTCGCCAGCGATCCGTTGCTGCGCTACCTCTGCGCCGGCGATGAACCGCCTTCCACCGCGATCCGCCGGTTTCGCCGCGTGTACCGGGGGCCGTTGAGCGTGTGTTTGCTGCGCGTGTTCCTGGCGGCCGTTCTCCAACCGCGCGACAACCACGGCTGGGCGAAGCGGGGTGAACCTGGCGGCTCCGCCAACCTCGGGATCGAGACTGCCGCGAAAGCCGCCGAAGCCGCCATCGCCAAGGCGGTCTTTGCCGACACCACGGCGCTGGATGTCTGAGCCAGAACGATGCCGTTGAAATGGGGAGCGCAGGCCGCTGGCCTGCGGTGCTCGGCGGCCCGCCGAACACCTTGTCTCCCGGATTCCCGGCTCACCGCTTGGAGACGCGTCGGTTTGAGGCTCGAAGTCGTCGCCGAGCCGGCGACGACGGCCCGCGGGCCGCGTGCGGTCCCCATCCGACTGCATCGTTCCGTCTAAGCGCTGAGGCGGCAACGCGCCTCGGCGCCGCACCGCTCCAGATCCCGACGGCTCCGCGACGGTGCGCTCGATTCGCTTCCTCTCGTCTTGCCTGCCGCTTTCGACTGCACTGTCGCCGGCGGCGGCCCAATTGAGTTGCCGGCGGCGGACACGTTTCTAGGATCGCCAGCGTCAGCCATGAAGCTGCTATTCATTCACGCGCATTACGACGACTACGAATTCACCGCCGCCGGCACCTTCGAACGGTGGCGGCGCCAGGCGGGCGGCGATTTGCAGCGCAAGGCGATTGTCTGCACCGACGGCCAGGCCGGGCATCATTTCCGCACCCGGGAGGAAACCGGTCGGATTCGGCTCGCGGAGCAGGCCGAGTCTGCGCGCATCGGTGGCTACGAATTCGAGCTGCTGCGCCTCCCGAACGGCCAGGTGCCGCGCGAAGCCTGTTTGCAGGTGGATGCGTCATTGCTCGCCGCGCTGTGGAAAGCGATCCGCGACTTCGAGCCGGATTACCTGTTTTGCCCGCCGTTGCCGACTGACCCGTTGGCCGGCGTGCACGTCGATCACCTGGCGATTGCCCAGGCCATCCGCGAGGTGGCGTATATGATCAACGTGCCGCATGCCTTCACGCCGGAATATCCCGCCGACGAAACGAAATCCCGGCCGTGCAAGGTGCCGGTGATCGTCGCGGTCTATGACGGGTACATGTTTGGCGGCAACAACCACGACCTCGCCGTGGACGTGGAACCGGCGTTCGAGCAAATCTGCCAGATGAGCTGGTGCCACCGCTCGCAAATCCTGGAATGGCTGCCGTGGGTGGGGCGGCACAACCTGAGCCCGCCGGCGAATTTCGAAGAATGGCGGCGAACCTTGCGCGCCCGTTTCGATCGCAAAAACCGCGAGCTTGGCCTCGCGATCCCGCAAGCGGTGGAAGTCTTCACCGTCACCGGCTGGGGCGAAATCCCGACCGCCGACCAACTCATCGCCGACTTCCCCGGCTTGTTGCCGGAGGCCAGCCGGCTGGACGCGCTGCGCGAGCGCCTCAACCGCTGGCGCGGTGGCGCGTCGTAAGCGGCCGGCTGGATCCCCACCTCCGAGGCTCATAGTGACGTCTTCGCTTAACAAAGGGACGCCGCCGACCCGCGCTTTCTATTCTGGTCTGGGTGGCTTAGATTACCGCCATGAACAGCCCCGGCGAAGGAGTCGAGCCTGCGGCGAAGGTCGCCGGGCTGTTTGCGACGACCCACTGGAGCGTGGTGGCGGCGGCGGGACAGGCATCCTCACCTCAAGTTCAGCAGGCCTTGGAGCAATTGTGCCGCACTTACTGGTATCCGATTTACGCCTACGTACGGCGGCGGGGCCACAGCG
>JAKCAB010000584.1 GCA_021839785.1 bacterium
TGCGAAGGTCAGGAGCGGTTTCCGAGCCGACGATGACCATGATTACGCTGAAAGGCCTCGAAAGATCGTACCGCACCCGCGCCGGCCAGACCTGGGTGTTGCGCCAAATCGACCTTGAAATCCCGGAGGGCGATTTCCTCACGATCATGGGCCCCAGCGGCGCCGGCAAATCCACGTTACTGGGGATCCTCGGGTTCTACGATCACAGTTGGGAGGGCGAGTACTTCTTCCGCGACACCGCAGTCCACCGGTTGGCCGTCAAGGAGCGCGCGGCGCTCAACAAGCGCCACGTCGGTTTCGTGTTTCAACAGTTCCACTTGCTGGACGATCTCACCGTGGCCGAGAATCTCGACGTGCCGCTTTCGTACCGGAACATCAAGAAGTCCGAGCGCGAGGCGGTCGTGGCCGATACGCTGGACCGGTTTGGCATCGTAGCGAAGAAAGACCTGTTTCCCAGTCAGCTTTCCGGCGGCCAGCAGCAATTGGTGGCGGTGGCGCGGGCAATCATCGCCAAACCCGATCTGCTCCTCGCCGACGAACCCACCGGCAACCTGCACACCGACCAGGGCCGCGAGATCATGGACCTGTTCAAGAAGCTCAACCAGAACGGCACGACGATCGTGCAGGTGACTCACAACGAAAACTGGGCGGCGTACGGCCACCGGATCGTCCGGCTCCGGGACGGGTGGATGGAAAAATAAGGGGCAAGGGACAAGCGGCGAGGGAAGAGGGCCTGGAAAGGAACCGTTTCATGGACAGTAACATCAAGAGCTACAAGGATCTGATGGTCTGGCAGAAGGGCGTACTACTTGTGAAGCTTGTCTATGAGTTGACGCGGGCGTTCCCGCCGGATGAGAAGTTTGGACTGGTGGCTCAGATGCGCCGCGCCGCGGTATCCGTGCCCTCGAATCTCGCCGAAGGCCACGCTCGAAACACAACCGGTGAGTTCATCCAGTTTATCTCCCATGCCGAGGGTTCGCTGGCCGAACTCGAAACCCAGGTGATCCTGGCGGTCGAACTCGGATTTTGCCCAGCCGGCGACACACGGCCGCTCCACGGACTGATTCAGGAAGTTCAGAAAATGACCAACGCCCTGCGTCGTTCCCTCGCCGCTCGTTCCTAGCCTCTCGCCGCTATGCAGGATCTCAGACACGCCTTTCGCCAGTTGTTGCGCCAGCCTGGCTTTGCCTTCGCAGCGATCCTAACCCTCGCGTTGGGCCTGGGTGCCAACACGGCGATGTTCAGTTTCGCCGACGGCTTGTTGCTGCACCCGCTGGCGCTGCCCGAACTGTCCCGGCTCGTCACTGTCTGGCAGGGACCGAAGGACCAGCCGCAGGCGCGGGAAGCCGTCTCCGCCGCCGACTACCTAGCGTGGAAAGACGATGCGCAGTCGTTCGCGTCGCTGACGGCGTGGTCAGGTTGGTCGGCCGATTTGACCGGCAACGGCAACCCGGAACGATTCTCTGGCGCCCGCGTCAGCGGCGGTTATTTCAGTGCCTTGGGCATTCGCGCATTGACGGGCCGGGTATTCGGCCCGGACGCGGCCGTCGCCGGGGCCGACAACGCGGTGGTGTTGAGCGAAGGGTTCTGGCGACGGCGCTTTGCGGCGGAACCGACGGTCATCGGTCAATCCATCCGCCTCAACGCGCGGACGTTCACCGTCGTGGGAGTGGTGCCCACGGCGCAAGCCTACCCGCCGGGCATCGACTTCTGGGTGCCGCTGGTACTGGAACCCGGCGCGCGAAACGATCGCCAGCGGCGTGACCTGGAACTCCTTGGCCGACTCCGCTCCGGGGTCACGCTCGCCGCGGCGGAAACGGAGTTGAGAACCCTGGCGTCGCGGCAGGCTGCGCTGGAGCCGCAAGGCGCCGTGCCCCGGCAGCCCCGGTTGGTTTTGCTGCGCGAGCATCTGCTGGCCAACAGCGAAGTGCCGGCTTATCTGCTCATCGTCTTTCTGGCCGCCTCCTTCCTGCTGGCGTTGGCTTGCGCGAACGTCGCGAACCTCGAGGTCGCCCAGATGCACGGCCGGTTGCGGGAGTTCGTAATCCGCTCGGCGCTCGGCGGCGGTTTGCGCCGGCTGGTCCGCCAGGTGATGACCGAAAGCTTGTTGCTCTGTGGGCTGGGGGGCGCCGCCGGGTTGCTGGTGGCGTATTGGACCATTCAACTGATTCGCGCCAGCCTGCCGCCCGATTTGTTGCCGTTCGTACCGGGCTGGTCGGCGGTGGGCTTGAATCCCCGCGCCTTTGCGTTCGCCGCCGGTGCGGCGGGTCTCGCGGGCGTGCTTGCGGGTATCGCCCCCACGCTGCTGATTCCGCGAGGCAGCCTGGATGCGGTGTTGCGGCAAGGCGCGCGCGGATCCAGCAGCGGCGGCGGGCGGCGCTTGCGCCAGGTGCTGGTGGTGGTGGAACTCGCCCTCGCGCTTGTGCTCATCGAGGCTTGCGGTCTGGTCGTGAAGACCTTCGCTGGCCTGGTGTTCGCGCGGCACGGATTCGAATCGGACCACGTGCTCAACCTGCGGGTCAGTTTGCCGGCGTCGCGTTACCCGGAGAATTACCAGGTAACGCAGTTCTTCGACGACGCGTTGCGCGAGATCGGCAGCCTGCCGGGCGTGGAAGCGGTGTCGCTGACCAGCACCCTGCCATTTTACAGCCGCGCCGAGGAAGCCTTCGGTCGCGCGCCAAACGCGAACGACCCGCGGAACCGGCCGCCGCAGTTCAATTTTCAGGCGGTGGCGCCGGATCATTTCCGCACGTTTCGCATCGGTTTGTTGCAGGGGCGGGCGTTCAGTCCGGCCGACACCCCCCAAACCGCCCCGGTGACCGTGGTGAGCGAACAAGTGGCCCGGCAGCTTTGGCCCGGCGAGTCGCCGCTCGGGCGCGTGATCTGGCAGAACCCAGACGCTCCCGACGCCCGCGCGTTGACCGTCGTGGGCGTGGTCACGGAAGTCCGCCATGACTGGCGCGGGGACGAGCCCGGCACCGTGTACGTGCCTTTTGCCCAGGCGCCGCAACGCACGATGTTCGTCTCGCTCCGCACCGCTGACGATCCCGCCCGCCACGCGGCGGCCGTGCGGTCGCGCGTGCAGGCACTCGACGCCGCCCAGCCGTTGCCGCAACCCAAGCCGATGAGGCAGGTCGTGGTCGAGTCCATGGCGGGGTTGTGCATCACCGCCGGGGTGCTCACGTTCATGGGGCTGGTGTCGTTGTTGGTGGCCGCGGCGGGGCTTTACAGCGTGGTCGCCAACTCGGTCAGCCAACGCACGCGCGAACTTGGCATCCGCGTGGCGTTGGGCGCGCGGCCGGTGGACTTGTTGCGGCAGGTGCTCGGCGAAGGGCTGCGGATGGCCTTGCTCGGCGTCCTTGTGGGCCTGCCCGCGGCCGGGGCGGTCAGCGTGCTCTTTCGCCATGCGGTCAACGGCATTCCCGCCCTGGAGGCCGGTTGGTTCGCCTTGCTTGCGCTGACCTTGCTCATGATCACGCTGCTGGCCTCCTACCTGCCGGCGCGGCGCGCCTCGCGGGTCGATCCCCTGGTGGCGCTCCACAACGACTGAACCGACATGAATTCCTCCCTATCAACCGCCATCTGCCTGAACCGAAAGGCGCTCGCCCACTTCTGGTCGTGGCGACGCCAACTTCCTCACTCCTTGCCATGAACGACCTCAAATTCGCCCTCCGCTTGCTGTGGAAAAGGCCGGCCTTCACCGCGGTGGCGGCGCTGTCGCTCGCCCTGGGCATCGGCGCGAATACCACGGTGTTCTGCTGGATCCAGGAAGTGCTCCTCCGCCCGCTGCCCGGCGTGGCCCGCGGCGAACGGATGGTGGTGTTGTGCACCACGCACGGCAGCGACCAATGGGACACCGTTTCGCTGCCCGACCTCCGCGATTACGCCAAGCTCACCAACGTCTTCGCCGGCATTATCGGTTCCCAGGTCACGCCCGCCTGCCTGACCGTGAACAAAAAGCCCGAGTGGATTTACGGCCAGATCGTGACCGCGAACTTCTTTGACGTGCTGGGCGTGAAACCGCTGCTCGGCCGCACGTTCGTGGCGGAGGAGGACCTTCGTCCCAGCGGCGCGCCGGTGCTGGTTTTGAGCGAAGGCTATTGGCGCCGGCGCTTCGGCGGCGACACCAACATTATCGGCCAGACGGTCGATTTGAACCGGCACAGCTTCACGATCGTCGGCATCGTGCCCGCCGAGTTTCGCGGCACGATGAGCGCGCTGCGCTGCGATTATTGGGCGCCGCTGGTGATGCACCGCGAGGTGGCCAACTTCGGGTCGCTCGATTCGCGCGGCAATCACTGGCTGCACACGCAGGCGCGGCTCCAACCCGGCGTCAGCCGCGCGCAGGCCCAGGCCGCCGTGGACACGCTGGCGCGGCAATTGGAGCAAGCCTACCCCGGCACCAACCGCGAGCTGGGCCTCCGCGTGCTCCCGGTCTGGAAGGCGCCTTACGGTGGCCAAGCGATGTTGCGACCGGTGCTGAGCATCCTGTTCGCCGTCAGTCTGGGCGTCTTGCTCATCGTCGCCGCGAACCTGGCCAACCTGCTCCTGGCCCGCGCCACCGTGCGGCAAAAAGAGGTCGCGATCCGGCTTGCTTTGGGCGCCGGCCGGGCGCGGCTGATCCGGCAGTTGCTCACCGAAAGCCTGGTGCTCGCTTTGGTGGGCGGCCTCCTGGGAGTTCTGGTCGCCGACTGGGGCGCCACTCTGTTCAAGGCGTTTCTGCCGCCCACGTATCTCCCGATCGGTTACAGTTTCACCCTGAACGGAGGAACTCTGTTGTTCACGCTGGCGCTGACGCTCGTGACCGCCCTGGTGTTCGGGCTGGTGCCGGCGTTCCAGGCCTCGGGGCTGAATCTGAATGCCACGCTCAAGGAAGGCGGCCGCACGTCCGGCGCCGCGCTGCCGCATCATCGCCTGCGCAGCGCGCTGGTGGTGGTGGAAGTGTCGCTGGCGCTGGTGCTGCTGGTCGGCGCGGGCCTGTGCATCAAAGGCTCGCGGAAGGCGGAGCGGATCGACATCGGCTTCGACCCGCAACACGTCCTGCTTGGCGGACTCCGCGTGGGCATGCACGGCTACGACGAGGCGCGGGCCAAGGTGTTTTACCGGCAGTTGCGCGAACGGCTGGCGGCCTTGCCGGGGGTCAAGGAAGCGGCGATGGCCAGTTGGTTCCCGCTCGGCTTCGAAGGCGGCTCGGGCACCGGCATCGAGGTGCCCGGCTACGACCGCAAACCGAACGAGGACATGGGCTCGCAATACGCGATCGTGTCGCCCCGGTACTTCGCGGCGCTGGGCATTCCGTTGGTGGCGGGCCGGGATTTCACGGACCAGGACGACTCGACCA
>JAKCAB010000444.1 GCA_021839785.1 bacterium
GGCGTGGATAGCGCGGCTGCCGGCACCTTGGCCAGAGCAGCCTGAACGGCAGGCCGCGGGTTGGCCACAGAGCGCCGCTGGGTGAACAGCGAACGCTGGCCGACCCGGTGATGCGCGCGGACCGCGACCCGCTGGGGCTCGCGTTGAATGAGCACGTGTGGTTTTCGCGCGAGGCCGTCACGGGCGGGCGGGGCGTTGGCGGCGGCGGGTGCGGGTGCAATTGACCGCGCGCCGGCGTTCCGAGCGAAAACGGTCGCCCCGCAACAACCCGCGAACCAAACCTCGCCGCCGGGGTGTGCTGGGCGAGCGGTTGTCGCCCGCGCAAACCGGGTCGTCTGGCGGCAGGACGAACGGTTTTTTGGATGAACCCTGCTATTGGTTGGTGTAAAACTTGCTAAGCATGGGACCACATGCATCGTGGGGAAATCGGAGCGTGGAAACCGGGGAAGGCGCAAACACCAGCGACGGACGGCCACGGAAAACAGGACGCACCACCCGCCGAAGCTGCTGGGTCCCGCGCCTACACGCTTCCCGGCGATGTCGCCCAAGCCACGTCAGCGCTGACTTTGTGATGAGCCCGACGCGACCCGACAGCACTGCCCGGCCCGGCCGCCGAAGCAAGCGTCGCATCCCCGGCTGGCTTTGCCTCGGGTTGATCGTTTGGGCGCCACCGCGGTTCGCGCAAGCCGCCGTGTCGATCGGGCTGAACTTCACGGGCAACGCGTACGGCGTGGATTCCCCCGACCAACCGCCGGACAGCAACGGCGCCGTGGGCCCCAGCCACTTCGTGGAGTTCGTGAACGGCCGTTTCTCGGTTTACGACAAAACCACCGGCGGCGTACTCAGCTTCGGCACCCCGTTGTTGCTCAAGGCAGGCGCGGCGACCTTCCAAAATCCCGACGCCACCGGCGCCAGCCGTTGGGGCGATTACAGCGCCACCACCGTGGATCCCGCGGATGCAACCCGCTTTTGGACCATCCAGGCGTATCCCTCGAGTGGCACGGCTTGGTCCACCCAGATCACGGAGTCGATCACCCGCGAGCCGGCTTTGAGTATCACGCTCAGCGGCACAAGCCTGGTGATTTCCTGGCCCGCCTCGGTGGGTTATCAACTCCAGTCAACGTCCAGCCTGGGACCAACTCCAAGCTGGCAACCGGTAACGCAGACTCCGACGCTCCAAGGCGGCATCGCGAGCGTCCAGGTCTATATCAGTTCCGGCCAGGAATACTTCCGTTTGCGACGCGTTCCTTGAGCAGCGAAAAACACCCAAACCTCACGAGCCCTGATGAAACTCCACAAAGTCCCAGCCTTGGTGCTGGCCCTCGGCCTGCAAGTCGTTCCGGTCTGCCGCCTCGCGTGTGTGACGCAGACCGCGGCACCCACCGGCTTTGCCATTGTGTTCCGCTGGATCGTCGGCGCCGTCGCCCTGCTGGGCACGGTCCACGCCGTTTCCGGCGCTTCCGCTGCGATTGCCGGCGTGGCCAACACCAACCCGCCCGACGCCACCACCGCACCCGCGCTGGGACCGCTGGCGGTGCAAGCCGGTCGAATTACGCCACGTTCAGCGCGGCGGCCGGCTACCGTTACGTCGTGAACGAGCGACACGCTGGCGGCGTCCAGTTGGACCACGCTCACAAACCTACCGCCCGCCTTCACCGCGGCTACGGTCAACCTGCCTCAAAACGTGGCCGACGCGCCGAGGCGCTTCTATCGCGTAAAAGTCAGCGCCGACTAGTCCGCGCACCCCACCAGCCAGAGTCGCCTGGCCCGGGCGAAACGAGAGGCTTCGTGGCTCGTTTTCCGTGACAAGGCCGGCGGCGGCTGGGCGTGGTTTGCCGCGCCACAAGCCCTTGAACCTCGCGCCCAACCATGACGCGAAAGGTACGGTTTCGAACCCAATTCCGCCGTTGAACCGCAATGGACACCGGCGCGTGGAGGCGCAAAGAGGGTTGTCCTACGGTGGCGTTTCACTCGCGGGGCTGACCAACTTTATCGGCTCACCACTTTGACTGGCGCTGCATTGGTCCGCTTCCGGGAGCGTCCATCGACGGTTCCAAGTTGAATTCCTGCAAGGCCCCCTGCCGATGGCACGCCAACCGTGTCAGCAGAGCCGATGCAGCGACCGTCTTGCGAGCGCGCTGCGCGGGTTTTGTCCGCATCGAGGCAACAAAAAACCCGGAGCACTCGAACGGCTCCGGGTTTTAGAAACTCTGGAATTCAGCCGTGGCTTACTCGCCGCCACCTTGTGGCGGCTGATAAACCGTGGTCGGATTGAAGACCGGCGGCAGATCGAACGGCGTGAAGCTGTTGTTCTGTCCCGGCGGCGCAAACGGACGGTCGATCGTCGCCCACGTCGGCGTCGGACGATAGGTGGTGACCACTTCGCCCGCCGGCATCGCGCCGCCCAGTTCGTTCGCAGCAACCGTAATCTCTTCAGTGACGCTGGGCAGCGTTTCGATCAGCCCGCCCTTGTTGTTGTTGAGGGTCGGCTCAAACGTGTAACCGGCGCGAACTTGGAAGGGAGTGGGAGCCGTGGCGCCAGGCGCATTGTAATCGACGCTGCCTTGACCTTCCTGCACCGAGAACTCGCCGCGCGCAGAGACCTGATACTTCGTCCCGGTGATGTGAACCATGCCTACCGGCGTCCCGACCGTGTACTTGGAGGCGGCGCTCATCTTGTTGACCACGCCTTGAATCTTGCCGGCCTTCAAGTCCATCTCGGTGGTGACGATCGTTTCGCCCGCGCCGCTATCGACGTTCAGCGTGGAGAGCGTCAGCGTGGTATCCGGGGTCAGACGAACGTACGGTCCGTTTTTGGCCAGATAGAGATCCACGATGCCCATGCTGTCGGTTTTAACGGTGGCTCCGGGCGAAAGGACGGCTCCTTTCTTGACCTCGTTCCACGTCACCCCATCGGTGCTGTACTGGGCAGCGCCGCCCTTGACAGCGTCCACGCGGGCACTTCCGGCTCCGGCCTGTGCTGACAGGGCGAACGCCAACGCACCGCACGCCAACAAACCCGGCAGAAATCGCAAGTGAGTATTCATAGGTGTTCCGCAATCAATTTTTTCACACAACCTGACTGACGTGAACGCAGTGTATTTGTTGAGAACGGGTTGTCAATCGCTTATTCCACGTTTTTTTGGACCGCTCTTAGACCGCTTCGCGCCCCCGGATTGACACCCAACTTTAGCATTACCAAGGACCTGCGTAAATGCCAGACACCACGCTTCCCACGCGGGCAGCCATAGCGGACGCCGTGAACGCCGCCTCAACGGGCGGTTTCGGCGGGCATTGAGACCTATCCTCGGGCCAGCGCACGTTACCGGGGTGGGTTGAAGGTAAAGTTCCAGTCGGTCGCGGCGTTCTTCCAAATCCAGAACGCCTCGCCCGGCTGCACGACGGGCGCCGGCCCCAACGCCCAACCGCCATCCGCGAACACCGACAGAACCATTGTGGCCGACCAGGCGTCTATGCGCCCCACGATCTCAAGTTGCTCGAACGGGCAGCCGAAGTCGCGGTCGAGTTGCCCGGTCAGCGGCACCATCGCGGTTTGGAGCGACCATTCGGCCGGAAGCGAGTGATGGATTTCGCCGGTCGCGACGTCGCCGTGGAGCGTCAGGTAGTACACGTCATCGGTCTGGTTCAAAACCAGCGCGCCTTCGCCCGGCGCCAGCGTTTCCTCGCTTACCGTCCATTGGCCGTCAAATAGAGTGTTGATCGTAAATCCCCGGCCGTCGGGGTAGTACTTGTAAACCTCGGTCCATTCCGGCATCCCGGCGAAAAGGTCGGCCGTTCTGGAACTCGGCGCCAGCAACGGCACGCCCATCATCGTGAAACCCGGCAACAATTCGACCTCCACGAAACCGGCGATGTTGTCGCTGGCGACCTGGCCGGTCCCCGCGTCACGAGCACGGTAAAACCGCGTTTGCTGCCAGGCGTCCGGGGCTTCCGCCAACTCGATCGTCGTGGTCTCGTTGGTGACGCGATCCAGCGCCTGCCACTCGGTGAGATTGGTTGACCCCTCGATCACGAACACGGGTCCGCTGCCGGGCGTGACCTTGAGCGAAAAGCCCCCGTCCGTGGCGCCGGCCCGCAACTTTCGGCCCACCGCCAGCGTGGCTGGAATGCTGGCCACGGAAACGCCGCTGACGCCCGACAGCACCGCCCGAAAATTACCGGCGTCCTGCGCGGTCGCGGCCCCGAACTCCAGCCGGGTCGTGCTGGCGCCGACCACCGATACCCAGCCGTCGGCGGTCTGGCGCTCCCAAGACACGCTCACGAAATTGGTCGCCACCACGTCGAAGTAAATCATCGTACCTTCGATCACCCAGTAGTAATCGGCCGGCTGCCGCAGAATCAGCGGCGGCTCGGGCTGGGCCAGGCGGAACGATTTCATGCCGGCCAGCGCCGCCGGCGCCACGCCGAACCCGCCGGTCACCACCGAAAACACCTCGGAGGTGCCGGCCCGGCCCACGGCTTCGGCGCTCGCGTAGTCCCGACCAAACCTGGTGTCCCAAGCGCGCACCTGCACATACACCGTGATGTCGGGTGGCGCGTTCGTCAGGCGCACCACCGGACCGTACAAAAACCCCGCGCCCGTCCCGCTGCCGAAAACGACCGCCATCGAAACCGGCTTCAATTCCTCCGGCGTCGTGCCGACCCAGAGCTGCCCAACATACCGGGAACCTGCCAGCCGCGTCTTGCCGTCGTCATTGAAGATCGGCGCGCCGACGCTGTAACTCGTCCGAAAGAGAATTTCTCCGCCGCTGGTTGGGGTCAGCACCATGACTGTCACCGGGTCGCTGGTCACCTCGCCCACCCAGTTGCTGACCGTCACGGTGTACTGACCCGCATCGGCTGGGGTCACCGCCGCCAGCCGCAGCTTGTCCGCCGTCGCGCCGGGAATCGCTTCGCCGTTCCGATACCATTGAAACGTCACCGGGTCGGGACTCGAAACCTCCACCGACAGCGTCGCCTCGCGTTTTTGCACCACCGTCAAGCTGCTTGGCGCGCTGGTGATTTTCGGCAGGTGGCTCAAGCGAAAACTGGTCAACCCGCTCAGCGCGGCTGGCCACGCGGTCGCCGCCCCCGCGCCACCGGTCGTGACATCGAAGGCCGGCGAAACACCGACGCGTCCGCCGGCCGCGCGCGCCGCCTCGTAACCCGCGCCGGTCGCCGCTTCCCAGACGCGCACCTGGACCACCGCCGGCGCACCGGCGGCCAGCCCGGGAATCGTCACGCTGGATTGCCAGCCAGACTCCCAATAACCGGCGTCGCCGCCGCTCAAAAACGGCACTGGCTCGCTCACCGGCGCCAGCGTCTGCGCGGTCGCTC
>JAKCAB010000346.1 GCA_021839785.1 bacterium
CCGGGCGGTGATTCCGTAGGCGGCCGCAAATGGTCTTGGGGAGCGCGGGCGTCTCGCCCGCTGGGTTCGGCGTCCCCGACGGACCCACCTTTCGCGTCTAGCCCGGACCCGTCGGCGGGACGCCGACGGGGGCGACCGAGACGGTCGCGCTCCCTGTTGGTTGGCAGGGCAACGCTCCGGCGGAACCGGTCGGACTGCCGATTGAGATGGAACTGCCAGTACGGAATCGACCTCCGGACTTCGCGGACCTTGTTTTCGGTTTCCGGCTTTCCTGACTTCCTGATTCAACTGCTTCGTTGGCTGGCGCGCTTGCGTCGCCGCGCCCGGCGTCCCAGAATCGCGTGCGGTCACCAACACAATTGCCGCTATGATTCAACGAAGCCTGCTCCCTGCGATTCTCACCGTTTTTTGTGCCAGCCAATGCTGGGCCGCGGACTGGCAACTGGTGTGGTCCGATGAATTTGACCGGCCAGGTTCACCCGATCCCGCCAAGTGGACTTACGAGGAGGGCTTCGTCCGCAACCGCGAGGAGCAATTCTACACACGCGAGCGCTCAGAAAACGCGCGGGTCGAGAAAGGGCATCTGGTGATCGAAGCGCGCCGGGAGCGTTACCCGAATCCGGCGTACCGACCGGGCGCGACCGGCAATTGGAACCGCTCGCGCGAATTCGCCGAGTACACTTCCGCGAGCCTCACCACGCGCGGGTTGGCGTCCTGGCGGTACGGCCGGATCGAGGTGCGAGCCCAGTTGCCTGGCGGCCGGGGCATGTGGCCGGCCATCTGGATGCTTGGCACCAACCGCGCCGTCGGCTGGCCAGCCTGCGGCGAAATCGACATCATGGAATTCGTCGGCCACGAGCCGGACGTCATTCATGGCACGGCACACACGGCGAAGTACAATCACGTGAAGGGCACCCAGAAAGGTTCGACGCTGAAGGTCGCGTCGCCCGACCGGGATTTCCACGTCTATGCGGTCGAGTGGAGCGCCGAGCGGATCGACTTTTTCGTGGACGACCAGAAGTACTTCACCTTCGCCAACGAACACACCGGCACCGACGCCTGGCCGTTCGACCAACCGGCCTACCTGATTCTGAACACCGCGGTGGGCGGGGCGTGGGGCGGCGCCAAGGGCATCGATCCCACGATTTTCCCGACGCGATACCTCATCGACTACGTCCGCGTTTATCAGCAGCGGAGTGAAGCCACGGGCACGAGCCCCGCGGCGGCGAAGCGAGACCTTCGGCCGCCCCACCCAGGTGGCCGGCGGCCCGCTTAGATTTGCGAGTACGCGGTCGGCTTCAACATCCGCTTGACCGCCTTGGAAACCGTGTCGGCGTATTGCGGGTCGGCGAGCAGTTTCTTCCAGACCGGGTGGTCGCCGAAGGCCTTCCAATGCTGCGCGTGAACTTCCAGGTTCTCGCCGGAGGTCATGTACATCAGATGCGGCAGGTCGCGACCGATCGAGGTTTGCCCGTAAAAGATCGGCCCCAGCCCGACCTCGCGCATCGTCTCGATCTCGCCGGCATTGAACATGTCCACTTTCTTCTGCGCCTTCGTCTCGCTGTAGCTCTCGTACGTGCGCAGCTCGAAGATGCGCGGCTTCTGCTCCCGGCAATAGGCCGGCAACTCGATCTTCGGCAGTCCCGCGAAAGCCAGCAGCAGCCAACTGTCGATGCGGTCAAAGCCCGGCTTGTCCTTCGGGGTCTGGAGATAGTCCGCCCCGGCTTGCAGATACTCGGCGTCGCGGCTCAGCCGACCCGGCACCGCGGCGAACACGTCGAGCGAGGCATACGGGATCAACACATAAACCGCCTGGCCGTCCTTCGGTTCGATCTCGGTGAACGCCCCCACCGGCCGGCAACCCAGACGGTTCAAGGCGGGGATCAGCGCCTTTTCCAAGTAACCATCGAGCAGGGCGTGGTCGGCGCCTTCTTTCAGACGGTAAGCGCGGATTTCGTAGTATTCACGACCGCCGGCGGACGATTCGGCGGCGGTGACGGGTCGGGTCAACGTGCCCAGGCCGGCGGCGGCGGTGGCAGTCAGCGAAGTAGTCAGGAATGCGCGTCGTGTCATGGCCGTATTCAAACCGTTTGTCGGTCCGGAAGACTCCGGGGTTGTCATGGTTCTCGCGGCCGATTCAAGCCGCGTTTCGCCCGCGCGGCTACCAAAATCGCAGCGCGCTCGGTCGTGCTGATTCGACTTAAAAAGATTAAACCCGGTTCCCAGCCCTTGCCTTGAAAGCGCCAGCCGGCGCTCCGGTGAGGGCCCAACGGACTCGTCTTCGACGCCAACGCTTACTTCGCGCCTGCCGGCACCGGGAAACCGCGGTCGCGCATCAGCGCGGCGATGCCGGCGTCCCGGCCGCGAAAGGCCCGGTAGGCTTCGGCCGGATCCTCGGTGTTGCCTTTGGAGAGGACGTTCGCGCGGAACTTCGCCGCCACCGCCTTGTCGTAGAAGCCGCTGGCCTCGCGGAAGGCCTCCGCGGCGTCGGCCGTCAACGTGTCTGCCCACAGATAGCTGTAATAACCTGCCGAGTAGCCTTCGTCGGCGAAGATGTGCGCGAATTGCGGAATGCGATGGCGCATCACGATTTCGTGCGGCATGCCCGCCTTGGCCAGTTCCTCGCGCTCGAACGCCGCGGCGTCGATCGGCCGGTCGCCGGCGAGGTGGAGTTTCATGTCGATCAACGCGCTGGCCAGGAACTCCGTGGTGGCGAAGTCTTGATTGAACTTCGCCGCCTGCTTGACGCGCTCGACCAGCGCCGCCGGCATCGGTTGGCCGGTCTGGTAATGAAGCGCGAACCGGCTCAGCACCTCCGACGTGGGCAGCCAGCGCTCGTTGATCTGCGACGGCAATTCGACGTAGTCGCGCGGCACGCTGGTGCCGGACAACGACGGGTAATTCACGTCCGAACAGAGGCCGTGCAGCGCGTGGCCGAATTCGTGGAAGAGCGTCTTGGCGTCGTCCCACGACACGAGCACCGGCTCGCCCGGCGCGCCTTTGATGAAGTTCGAGTTGTTGGAGACCAACGTGGTGATGTCGCGGTCGAACTTCTCCTGATTGCGGTAGGCGTTCATCCAGGCGCCGGAGCGCTTGCCGGGCCGGGCATAAGGATCGAAGTAAAAATACGCGACGTGCCGGCCGCCGGCGTTCTTCACCTCCCAAACTCGCACGTCCGGGTGATAGACCGGAACGTTCGTGACTTGGGTGAACGTGAAACCGTAAAGTTGGCCGGCGGCCCAGAACATGCCTTCGCGCAACTTTTCGAGCTGGAGGTAAGGCTTCAACTCGTTTTCATCGAGGTCGTACTTCGCCTTGCGGACTTTCTCGGCGTAATAGCGGTAATCCCACGGCTCGATCTTGATCCCGGCGCCTTCCGCGTCGGCGATCCGCTGCATGTCGGCGACCTCTTCGTGGACACGCGCGACGGCTGGTTTCCAGACTGCCTCGATGAGTTCCATCGCGCGCTCGGGTGTCTTGGCCATCGTGTTTTCGAGCCGCCAATGCGCGTGGGTGGGGTAGCCGAGCAACTTCGCCCGTTCGGCCCGGAGTTGCAGAATTTCGGTGATGAGCGGCTTGTTGTCGCGCGGGCCGGCGTGGTCGCCGCGGTTGATGAAGTTCCGCCAGACCTGTTCGCGGAGTTCGCGTCGCGCGGAGTAAGTCAGGAACGGCTCGGCGCTCGACCGCGTGTTGGCGACAACCCACTGACCTTTCAAACCCCGCCGCTCGGCTTCGGCCGCGGCGGCAGCGCGGAACGAGTCGGGCAGGCCGGCGAGGTCGGCCGTGTCGGTGATGACCGTGGCGTAGCCTTCCTCGTCGGCGAGGAGGTTTTGGCTGAAGGTAGTGTAAAGCGTGGCCAGGCGCTGGTTGATCGCGGCGACGCGCGCCTTGCCGGCGGCGTCGAGCTTGGCGCCGGCGCGGACGAAGTTGGTGTAGTCGAACCAGACGAGGCGCTGTTGCTCGGGCGTGAGCCTGGCCTTGTCCGGGGATTCATACACGGCCGCGATGCGCCGGAAGAGTTTTTCGTTCTGGAACACCTCGTCGCGAATGGCGGCCAGCTTCGGTTCGATTTCCTGTTCGACGGCCTGGAATTGCGACGAACTCATCGTGGAACTCCAGACGTTGTACACCGATTGCACGCGTTCGAAGGCGCGGCCGGCGCGCTCCAGCGCGGCGATGGTGTTCTCGAAGGTCGGCGCGTCCGCGTTGTCGGCAATGGTCTGGATGTCGGCGCGGTAACTAGCCATCGACGCCGCGAAGGCCGGGTTGAATTGCGCCACCTGGACCCGATCGAACGGCGGCACGCCGCCTTGCGGGCCTTGCCATTCGGCGACCAGCGGGTCGGCGGTGAGGGACGGTGTGGGTGCTGCGAGGTTGGACATCATCGTGAGTGCGCTGGCGCCGCCAATTATGGCTAGGATCAGGAGGCTGCGTTTCGAGGCCAGTGCGAAGGCCTGCGGGTTCAAGGGTTGTCGGCTCATAAAGACCGCCCGAAACCGGATCAAGTCGTCATCCTCTGAATCCACTGCTTGGTCCAGCTTCGCGGTCCTCGAAGAGTATGAGGCGGTTCGGAGGTGTCAAACCGTCCTTGGCGGGCGGCGCGGGCTGGACATCTACGCTCCCGCCGGCGGGAACAACCACCGTACGCCGCGGCGCGGAGGTTGAATTTGGAAGCCAGGAAGGCCGGAAGTTAAAGATCGCGGTCGCCTGAGTTTCTGAGTTCCCAATTGGATCTCCGCGCCTTTGCGCCTTGGCGGTTGAAAAGGCGGGGCTAACGGAGCCTCGCCCTCCCGGCGCGCCGGCTTCCCAGCCGGCTGGCGACGCTGCTGGATCGCGCAGCGTCTGGAGGGCGCGGGTTCACCGGCGCACTCCAATTGCCGGCCAAGGCTCGGCTTTTATTGGTACAGCGCCAGGAACTGCTTGCGGTAAGCCGCTTCCTGTTCCGGCAGTCGTTGACGGAGTTGCGCTTTCGGCAAGGCACCGTGCTGGAACCGGCGTTTCTCGAACACCGGCATGTCCAGGCCGGTGATGGCCTTGAGGCCGCGCGCCACCACTTCGCCTTTGAGCGCGTACAACCGCGCCACGTCCATGCCGGTGAGCGCCGTGAACGGGATGCCTTCCGCCACCTCGACCACGCCCGGCCGCGTGAACGGGCTGAAGCCCTCGAATCCAAAATGCCGCGCTGGCGCGTAAGTGCGGGCGTAACTGCGGCTCAACCCGCCGCTGTACGTGAGCGAGTGTTTGATGCGGCCCACGCCCCAGCCTTCGTGGTAGAGCATGAGGTTGTTCACCACGCTGCGGATGGTCAGCTCGGGGTTTTCTTCGATG
>JAKCAB010000206.1 GCA_021839785.1 bacterium
AAACGATGCAGTCGAAATGGGGAGCGCAGGCCGCTGGCCTGCAATGTTCGGCGGCCCGCCGAACACATCGTTTCCCGGCTTCTTGGCTCACCGTTTGGAAACGCGTCGGTTTGAGGCTCGAAGTCGTCGCCGAGCCGGCGACGGCGGCACGCGGGCCGCGTGCGGTCCCCTCCAACTGCGGCGTTCGGCTAAGCGGTCAAGCCATCAAAGCTCGCTCACTCCGTAGGTAAACACTCCGGCGACGCCAACCCCTTTTCCATCGGTGTCGATCTGGGGTTCAACGGCGGAATCGGGCGTCAATTCCGCGCCGTCGCCGGGCCGCCGCCGAAGAGCAGCCGCAGGCTGTTCAAGACCACGATCACCGTGCTGCCTTCGTGGCCCACCACGCCGATCGTCAGCGGAATCGCGCCGAACAGCGCACAGCCGACCAGCACCATCACCGTGCCGAGCGACACGAACAGGTTCTGCCGGATCACGCGGCGGGCGCGCTGGCTAAGCCGGTAGGCGGCGAGGAAGTTTTCCAGCCGGTCGTGCATCAACACGATCTCCGCCTGTTCGAGCGCCGCGTCGGACCCGCGCGCGCCCATCGCCACGCCCACGTGCGCCACCGCCAGGCTGGGCGCGTCGTTCACGCCGTCGCCGATCATCGCGACCTTCCGGCCCTGCGCGACGAGTTCGCGGATCGCGCCGACCTTTTGCTCGGGCTTCAATTCGGCGCGCACGTCCTCGAGGGCCAATGCCGACTTCAGGGTCGCGGCGGCGGGCGCGCGGTCGCCGGTCAACACCACCGTGTGCACGCCGCTTTGCCGCAAATCCTCGATCAGCCCTTGCGCCACCGGCCGAATGTCGTCCCGCAACAAGACGCGTCCGCGCAATTCGCCGGCGGCGAGCCAAACCTCGGAATGGCCGGCGTCGGCGGCGCTGTCTCCGCCCACCTTGAGCGCGCCGAACGAACGCTCGATCCACTCGCGCCGTCCCAGCGCCGCGCGGCCCCCGTTCCATTCCGCCTGGATGCCCAGCCCGGTCACGGACTCGAAGTGCTCCAGTTCCAGCGGCGCGAGGCCTTGCTGCTTGCCGTGCCGCGTGATCGCGCGCGCCAGCGGATGCGTGGACAGCCGTTCGAGCGAAAAGGCGAGTTGCGCCACCTCGCGTTCGCGGCCAGGCGGGAAGCTGTCCACCCGCTCGACCCGCAGGTCGCCGGTGGTGAGCGTGCCGGTCTTGTCCATCGCGGCGACGTCCACCTCCGCGAGTTTTTCCACCGCGGCGCCGCCCCGGAAGAGCACGCCGCGCCGCGCGCCCCACGCGATGGCGGCGAGCACCGCGGACGGAATCGAGAGCACCAGCGCGCAGGGCGAGGCGACCACCAGCAGCGTCATCGCGTGGTAAAACGCGGTGTGGGCCGGATTCGCCGCGGTGAACGCCGGGAAGCCCAGGCCCAGCCACCAGACGAAGAACATCGCCACCGTCAGGCCGAGCGCGCCGTAGGTGTAACCGGTGCCGAACTTGTCGGTGAAGCGCTGCGACGGCGCCTTGAGGTGCTGCGCCTCGCGGATCAGGCGGATGATCTTTTCGAGCGCGCTTTCCTCGACCGGGCGCAGGACGGTCGCCTCGACGGCGCCCCAAAGATTCATCGTGCCGGCCAGCAAGCTGTCGCCCACGCCTTTCTCGACCGGGAGCGCTTCGCCGGTGAGGTTGGATTCGTCGGCCGCGGTCTTGCCTTTCACCACTTCGGCATCCACCGGAAACTGCGCGCCCGGTTTGATGACGATGCGGTGCCCCGGCCGCAAGCGGTTCACCGGCACCTCGATTTCGTGCCCGTCCGGCCCGATCAGGAACGCCACCTTCGGCGCATCGCGGAACAGCGACTTGATCTCGCGTTGCGTCCGGCCCAGCGCGTAATGCTCGAGGCCGCCCGAGAGCGAAAACAGGAACAACAGCACGCCGCCTTCGTCCCACTTGCCGATGCTGGCGCTGCCCAACGCCACCGCGAGCATGAGGAAATGCACGTCCAGCACGCGGTGTTGCAGGCGCTCCCAGACCTCCACCACGGCAAACCAGCCGCCGGCCAAATACGCGGCCACGTGGAAGGCGATGGCCGTCGGGCGGTCGCCCAGCAGCCAGGCCGCCAGCGCCATCGTGCCGCACAACCCGGCCGCCAGGAGCTGCCATTTCCATTCGTTGAGTTCGTGCTCGTCCTCGGGCAGTTCGACTTCGCGCGGCACGACCTTGGGCAAGGCAAACGTCCGCCAGCGCCAGAAATGGGGCGCGGTCGGGCAGGTCACGCGCGCGATCGTGGTTTGCGGTCCCTCCTGGCGGACGATCAGCCGGTTGCGCTCCTCGGCCACGGGCGGGGTCTCGCAGTGCGAACAATCGGCGTCGCCGGCGAGGAGGCAGCACAAGCTGCGGCCCTCCGCGTCCTTGGCGGCCTGCATGGAACCCGCGATGCGGCGTTCGAGGGCCGCGTCGTCCACGCGCCCCAGCGTGGCGAAGGAAACCTTCTGTTCCTCACGATGAATGGTGACGGCCTCCAACGCCGGCTCCTCGGCGAACGCCACGGCCACCGTTCGCACCAGGCAGCGGCCTGGGGGCGGCGACGTTTCCCGTTTGCAGTTCGGCGTTGAATTCATGTTCGGAAGCCCGTTTGGGCTTGCTGGACTGTGCCCTCGTCGAGGCTGACAGACAAGCGCCAGGGCCGGACACCGCCGCAAACTGCCCCCGCCGACTGGCCAGGCCGGGCAAATTGCGGCATCGTTGGGGCGTGTCGTTGCCGCGCATCGTGCTCGCCTCCGCTTCGCCGCGCCGCCAGGAACTGCTCCGGCAGTGCGGCGTGGAATTCGATGCCGTGCCCGCGGTGGTTCCGGAACTTCACGACGAGGCGCTGACCGCGCGCGAACTCAGCCTGCTCAACGCCCATCGCAAGACCCGCGCCGTGGCCAAGCGCTATCCCGACCGCGTCGTCTTGGGCGCGGACACGCTGGTGGCCCGCGACACCCGCCTTTACGGCAAGCCGACCGATCTGGCGGACGCCCGCCGGATGCTCGCCGAGTTGGCCGGCCGGACGCATCAGGTGGTCACTGGCGTCTGCCTGCTGCGCTGGCGCGGCTACTGCGAGCGGTTGTTCGCGGAAACCACCGACGTGACCTTCCGCGCCCTCGACCGGGCGCAAATCGACGCTTACCTGGCGCGGATCGACCCGCTCGACAAAGCAGGCGCTTACGCGATTCAGGATCACGGCGACCGCCTCGTGGCGGAAATCGTCGGCTCGTACTCGAACGTGGTCGGCCTGCCGGTCGAGCAGGTGCTGGAAGTGCTGCGCGGCTGGGAGACGCTGTAATTGCCGCGCGGCGGTCACGTCGGCCCGACACAGCCGACCGGCCACGCTCGCGAAAACCGTCAGCGGCGCCAGCCGGGACTTGTGGATGCCGGCAGTTCAGCGTACCGAGACGCCGTGAAATCGCTCACCGAATACCTTTGGTTCAACGTGCCGGACCGGCGCGGTTTCGTGAACATCACCGCCACCGTGGAGGAACTGGTGTGCCGCAGCGGGGTCCAGGACGGCTTGTGCCTGGTGAACGCCATGCACATCAGCGCCGCTGTGTTCATCAACGACGCGGAGGACGGTCTCCTGCATGACTTCGATGTGTGGCTGGAGAAACTCGCGCCGCACGCGCCGACTTCGCAGTACCGGCACAACCGCACCGGCGAGGACAACGCCGACGCCCACCTCAAGCGGCAGGTCATGGGCCGCGAAGTGGTGGTCGCCATCACCAACGGCAAACTCGACTTCGGCCCTTGGGAGCAGATCTTTTACGGCGAATTCGACGGCCGGCGCAAAAAGCGGGTGCTGGTCAAAATCATCGGCGATTAGGGCTCTCATCGAGCGGCACCAGGCGCTGGTCGCCGCGGCTTTGGGTTTCCCGGTCGGTGGCGGCGGTGTACAACCCGCGCGGTGAACGCATGCGTTTTCACTCGCCTCCGCAGGAGGAGCGCTTGGGCGACTTTGGGTTGGCTGGCGAGCTTCGCCATCGTTTGCGGCTGGAGCGGATTGAGCGTAATGGTCACAGGCGCCGCGCCGGCGGTTCCGCGTCCCGCCGTGCTCGCGGCGGATGCCTTCCGGCACTACGTGGAGACCTTCAACGCAAACGACCGCGAACTCTACCGGCAGTTCATCCCCAACGCCGCGGCCTGGGATTTCCTCAAAACCAACGTCCCGCTGTTCGAGTGTCCCGACCAAGACCTCGAAGAAATCTACTATTTCCGCTGGTGGACGTTCCGAAAGCACATCAAACAAACCCCCGACGGCTTCATCGTCACCGAGTTCCTGCCGCCCGTCGGCTGGGCCGGGAAATACAATTCCATCGACTGCGCCGCGGGCCACCATTTGCGGGAAGGCCGGTGGTTGAACGATCCGCAGTACCTGGACGATTACTCCCGGTTCTGGTTTCGCGGTGGCGGCGAGCCCCGGCGCTACAGCTTCTGGGCGGCCGACGCGATCTGGCAACGCGCCCTGGTCACGGGCGACGACCCGTTGGCCAAGGACTTGTTGCCCGACCTCGTGCGCAATTACGAAGCGTGGGAGCAGGATCACCGCGATGCCAGCGGCCTTTACTGGCAGGCCGACGGCAACGACGGCATGGAAGTCTCGATCAGCGGCGCCCTCCAGCCCCAGGCCCAAGGCTATCGCGCCACGATCAACTCCTATCAATACGGTGACGCGCTGGCCATCGCCGCCATCGCCGAACGGGCGGGACAGCATGAATTGGCCGCGCGTTTCCGGGCCAAGGCCGCCGAGATCAAACGACTCGTCCAGGAGAAACTCTGGGATGCGGAAGCCCAGTTCTTCAAGGTCCTGCCGCGCGGCGAGAACCCACGCCTTTCCGACGCCCGCGAGGAGCACGGCTTCACGCCCTGGTACTTCGATTTGCCCGACCCGGACAAGAGTGTGGCGTGGAAGCAACTGATGGACCCGCACGGCTTCTACGCCCCGTTTGGGCCGACGACCGCCGAGCAGCGCCATCCGAAGTTCGCCGTGTCCTACCAGGGCCACGAATGCCAGTGGAACGGTCCGAGTTGGCCGTACGCCACCGCCGTCACCCTGACGGCTTTGGCGAATCTCTTGAACGACTACCCGCAAGACGGGGTCACCCGACGGGATTACTTCGACCTCCTGAAGATCTACGCCAAGTCCCATCGTTTGAAACTCGCCGACGGCCGCGCGGTGCCGTGGATCGACGAGAACCTCAATCCCTTCACCGGCGACTGGATTGCCCGTACGCGCCTCAGCCGATGGCAGAAGGGCACGTGGGATCCGGGCAAAGGCGAGATCG
>JAKCAB010000780.1 GCA_021839785.1 bacterium
CGAAGGCGGGCGTGCTCCCCAACTTCGGTTTTCGGGTTCATCCGTCCGCCAGGCGATGGCGTTGAATGCAAGTCGCGAGGACTTGCCCCAGCTTCCACGGGGGTGAACCGCAAGGGACATACGTCGCGGCCCGAGCGATCACCCCGGTGGTTACGAGGTTTCAGCGCAGCAGCCAGTTTAACGCGGCGGCCAGCAGAGCGCCCAGAATCGGACCGCCCACCGGCACCCACGCATAACTCCAATCGCTGTCGCGTTTGCCGGGGATCGGCAACAGGGCGTGCGCGAGGCGCGGCCCGAGATCGCGCGCGGGATTGATGGCGTAGCCGGTGGTGCCCCCCAACGACAGGCCGATGCCAAAGACGAGCAACGCCACAGGGACCAGGCCCAGCGTGCCCAAACCGACGGGCGCCTCGGCGCCGCCAGCGCCAACGGGCAGTTTGACCACCGGATCGGTCATCAGAAAGATCGGGAGGATCAGGAAGAACGTGCCCATCGTTTCACAGAAGAACGCTTGCGGCAAGTGGCGGAGGTTCGGCGCGGTGCAGAAGCACGCCAGTTTGCCGTCGGCATCCTCCGAGACACGGAAATGCTCGCGATAAAACAGAAACACGAGGCCGCCGCCCACGATGCCGCCCAACATCTGGGCGAGCAGGTACCCCAGCACCCGGTCCGCCGACAGTTTTCCGGCCGCGGCCATCGCCACGGTCACGGCGGGATTCAGGTGCGCGCCGCTGAAGGGTGCGGCGCAGAAAGCGCCCACAAAGACTCCGAGGGCCCAGCCGGTCGTGATGACGATCCAGCCGCCGTTGTGGCCCTTCGTACGGGCAAGGACGACGTTGGCCACAACGCCGTTGCCGAAGGTGACCAGGATGGCGGTGCCAAGGAATTCAGCGAGGTAGGGATTCATGGGGTTCCACGATGGTTGAGGGTGGTCTTTGGAGTTCGTTTTCTGTGTTGCCCCGGACCGGGCGGTTAAGCCAAGCGAACATTTGATGGAGAAGCGAGGACCGCATGGCCGTCAGAGGTTCGCCGAATAGGCCGCGGCGGTCTCTCTGAACTGAGTCAGTTGGCGTTGCTGCCAGGCTTCATCGCGGGCCAACTCCTCGGCGAGCAGGCGCGCCACGGCGGGCGCCATTTCGAGGGCTGCCCTAACGTCCAGGAAGAGCACCCGCGTGCGCCGCGCCAGCACATCCTCCAAGGTGCGAGCCATCTCGTGCCGGGCTGCCCACACGACCTGGGCACCACAGACGGGGAATCCTGCGTGCAACGGCCGCGCCAACTCGGGGCGCGTCGCCATCAATTGGCCGAGGCCATCGGCGTCGGCGCCGTAATCGGCCAGCGCACCGAACCGCCGGGCCTGTTCGTGAAACCCGTGTAGGTGCAGATCCCGCGTCACGCAGGGGCGCTCGCGCAGCCGTGCCAGCACGATCGCGTGGTCCACGCCCTCCTCTGCCATCTTGCGATAGGTCGTCCATTTGCCGCCGGTGAGGGTCAGGAGACCGGACCTTGAAATCTCGAGGGTATGATCGCGCGAGAGCGCGGCAGTGCTGCCGGACTCACCGGCCTTCACCAACGGACGGATGCCGGCGAAGACGCTGAGCAGGTCCGCGCGGGCGGGGCGTCGAGCGAGGTAGGCGCCCGCCGTTTCCAATAGAAAATCCACTTCCTCGTCCGACGGTCTCGGTTCGAGGCTTGCCTCCGGCACCGGCGTATCGGTGGTGCCCACGACCACCCGACCGTGCCAAGGTATCGCGAACATGACGCGGCCGTCGCGGGTGTGCGGCACCATGATGGCGGTGTCGCCGGGGAGGAAGTCGCGGGGCAGGACCAGGTGAACCCCCTGGCTGGGCGCAATCATCGGCGCCGCGCCGGGGGTGTCTTGTCTCCGCAACCCGTCACAAAACGGCCCCGTGGCATTGATGACGCACCGCGCTTCCAGGCTGCCGGCCTCGCCGGTTTCCGTGTCGCGAAAAGCGAGGCCGGAAACAAAACCTTGGGCGTTTTTGAGGATCCCAGTGACGCCAACGTAGTTCAAGACACAGGCGCCTTGCTCGGCAGCGGTCTGGGCCAGGTTCACGAGCAGGCGGCTGTCGTCGAACTGGCCATCGTGGTAGAGCACTCCCCCGCGCAACCCCTCGCGTTCCAGCGTGGGGATGCGCTCCAGGACTTCGTCGCGCGACAGCAGGCGCGAGCGGCCGAAGCCGTATTGGCCGGCCAGCAGGTCGTAGATCTTGAGTCCGATGCCGTAGAACGGGGCCTCCCACCACTGGTAATTCGGCACCACGAACGGAAGATTGCGAACGAGGTGCGGTGCGTTCCGGAGCAGCAGGCCGCGTTCTTTGAGCGCCTCCATCACCAGCGAGACGTTGCCTTGCTGGAGATAGCGCACGCCGCCGTGGACGAGTTTGGTCGAACGACTGGAGGTTCCCTTGCCGAAGTCATGCTGTTCGAGCAGGACGACGCTGTAACCCCGCGAAGCGGCATCCACCGCCAGACCGATGCCGGTGGCGCCTCCCCCCACCACGGCGATGTCCCAAGGCTGGTGGCGGTCCCGCAGACGCTGAAGAAACACGTCCCGGTTCATGCGCTGCAATGCGCTTCAGACCGTCGCCGCCGATCGGACGCTGGAATGTTCCTCCCAATCCCGCGCGCGGTTCAAGGCCTCGGCCCAGCGGTTCCGGCGATGCGCCGCTTCGTCCGCGCTTAACTGGGGCTCGAACGTCCGGTCCACTTGCCAGGCCCGCTGCACTTCCTCCCGGTCCTTCCAGAATCCGGTCGCCAGGCCGGCCAGATACGCCGCGCCCAGCGCGGTGGTTTCGATGACCCGGGGGCGGACCACCGGGACTTGCAGGATGTCGGCTTGGAACTGCATGAGGAGGTTGTTGACGCACGCGCCGCCATCCACCCGCAGTTCGTTCATCGCGATGCCGGAATCCTCCCGCATCACCGCCAGCACGTCGGCGACCTGAAACGCGATCCCTTCCAACGCCGCCCGCGCCAGATGGCCAGCCGTCGTGCCGCGGGTCAACCCGGTCATCGTGCCCCGCGCGTACTGGTCCCAATGCGGCGCGCCGAGCCCCGCAAACGCCGGCACCAGATACACCCCGCCGCAATCGGGCACCGTCGCCGCCAACGCCTCGACGTCCGCGGAGGACTTCACCAAGCCCAGCCCGTCGCGCAGCCACTGGACCACGGCGCCACCGATGAAGACACTGCCCTCGAGCGCGAATTCCGTCCGCCCGTCGGCCTGCCAAGCCACGGTTGTGAGCAACTGATGCCGCGACGGCGCGGGCCGCGGGCCGATGTTCATCAGCAGGAAGCAACCGGTACCGTAAGTGTTCTTGGCGAGGCCGCGAGTGAAGCAGTTTTGCCCGAACAGCGCCGCCTGCTGATCCCCGGCGATCCCGGCAATCTCCACCGGCGTCTCGAACACCCCGGCCGCGGTCCGGCCATAGACTTCGCTCGAGGAGCGGACCTCCGGCAGGACTTCGCGCGGCACGCCGAAGAGCTGAAGCAACTCGTCGTCCCACGCTCCAGTCTGAAGATTGTAGAGCATCGTGCGGGAAGCGTTGCTGGGGTCGGTGACGTGCAGGGCGCCGCCGGTCAAGTTCCAGAGCAGCCAGGTATCGACCGTGCCGAAGGCCAATTCGCCTCGCCGCGCGCGCGCGTGCGCATCCGGGACGTGATCGAGGATCCAGCGCAACTTGCTGCCGGAAAAATAGGCGTCGATGACCAGCCCGGCCTTCCGCTGCACCACGTCGGCGTGACCGGCACGCCGGAGTTCATCGCAAAACCGGGCCGTGCGCCGGTCCTGCCAGACGATGGCGTTGTGGATGGGCGCCCCGGTTTTCCGGTCCCAGACCACCGTGGTTTCGCGCTGATTCGTGATGCCGATGGCCGCCAGGTCGGCGGCCTTCACCCCGGCTTTTGCCAGCGCCTCCCGGGCGGTGGCCAGTTGGGTCTGCCAAATCTCTCGCGGGTCGTGCTCCACCCAGCCGGCCTGAGGAAAAATTTGGGTAAACTCCCGCTGTGCCAGAGTGCGAATAGCACCGGCGGGATCAAAGACAATGGCGCGCGAACTCGTGGTGCCCTGGTCCAGGGCGAGGAGGGCGGTCTTCATAGCAGCGGCCTCAAGGTCCGCAAAAAACGAAACCGTAGCAAGCTTGGGTTCGAGCCTTGCGGTTGGACCGGCCAGCAGCGAACCGGTCATTTGCCAAAATCTATCAGTCGAGTGATTCCGGCGTTCCCGGGTCTTCCGGCCGCTTGGTGGCGGTGCGCTGGGCTCTTTGTCGCAAACCAGGTTGACGATTGTCCATTGGTCGCGCCAGATTCACTCCGTACCTTGGCTCCGGGCGGCGACCGCCCTTGGCGACTGACCCTGCCGGCGCGTTGCCATAAGAACACTCCGCGCCAGGATCGGGGTCTCTGAACGGCCTATGAAAGGCGCGCGGGCGCCCGGAATCGACCTCTGAGGTTTCTTATGAAAGATGACGTTTCACTGCCCAAGCAGACGAACGCAACCGGCAACCCGCCTCCGCCGCCTGCCCTTTCCCGGCGCCGGTTCATGATGGCTGGCGGCGCGGCGGCCACCGCCTTTGCCATCGTCCCGAGACACGTGCTGGGCGGGCCGGGAATGGTTCCGCCCAGCGAGAAGATTACCCTGGCCTGCATCGGCTTCGGCACCCAGGCGATCCGCGAGATCGGCGGCATCCTGGCCAGCCCGGACGTCCAGGTCGTCGCCGTGTGCGATGTCGAGCAGGACGGCGCCCATTACCTGGAATGGAGCAAGGGCGAGATCCGCAGCACGCTCCGGCGGCTCCTCCAGAACCCGACTTGGCGCGAAGGCTTCGACCACGCCCCCGGCGGTCGCGATGTCGGCAAGGAGGTCGTGGAAACCTATTACGCGAAGCAGCGCGGCCAGGCGCAATTCAAGGGGTGCGCCACGTATGTGGACTTCCGGAAACTGCTGGAAAAGGAGCAGGACGTGACCGCGGTGAAGGTGATGACGCCGGACCACACGCACGCGGCCATCTCGATCGCCGCCCTCAAAAAGGGGATGAACGTGATTGTGCACAAACCGCTGGCCAATCGTCTGCTGGAGGCCAGGGCCGTGATCGAGACCGCCCGGACGAAAAAGATCGCCACGCATTTCCTGCCCGCTAGCGAAGGTGCTGCGCAGAAACAGGCGCTGGAGATGATCAAGAACGGCGCCATCGGCACGCTCCGGGAGATCCATAACTGGTCCATGCGACCGGTATGGCCTCAGTTCCCCACCCTCCCGACCGACACGCCGCCCGTGCCGGCCGGTTTTGACTGGACCCTCTTG
>JAKCAB010000430.1 GCA_021839785.1 bacterium
CACAGGCGTTATCCATGCCCGTGAACGTGGCTTGCGCGCTGGCCCGGCGCAACTTCGCGGAACCGGCCCAGGCGGTTCAAATCAACGGCTTGCGCAGCCGTTCGCCCTTCAAAGCGGCCTGGATCAAGACATATTCGCCAAGATTGTCGGTGGTCAGCATCCCCACCAACTGGCCATCGCGCAGGACCGGCATCGCGTGACAGGCGCAGTCTTGGAGGCGCAGGAACGCCTCGGCGGTGGATTCCCAGGCAAACGCCGTCCGGAAATCGCTGACCATGAAATCGCCCACCCGCGCGGTGGAGTCTTGCTTGCTCAAGCCGGCGAGCAGGCGCGAGCGCGTCAGCACGCCGACGACCCGGCCGTTCTCCACCACCGGGAAATCTTCCTGGAAGCCGGCCGTCACCTGTTGCACCGCGCTGGTGAGCAAGTCCTGCGTGGCCAGCGCCCGGAATTCTTTGATCATCACGTCTTCGACCCGCACCGTGGCGAGCAACGACTTGGTTTTGACGAAATCCGCCTCCGCCTCCGCGCCGAGGAACACGAAGATGGCGATCACCAGCCACCAAATGTTGTAATACAAGCCAATCGCGCCGAAACCCCAGGCCAGCGCCTGACCGACGGTGGCCGCCACCGACGTGGCCTTCGCAAAGTCCATTTTCATCGCCAGCAAGGCGCGCAGCACCCGGCCGCCATCCATGGGAAACGCGGGCACGAGGTTGAAGACCGCCATCAGCCCGTTCGCGTAAAAGAGGTTCACCAGCAGGTCCCCTCCCACCAGGCGCACGCCGGCCAGCAGGCGCTCCTGCGGTGGTGCTCGCAACACCAAGTAGAGCAGGACGCCCAGCACCACGTTCACCGCCGGCCCCGCCAGCGCGATCAGCAACTCCTGGCTGGGTTTCTCGGGCAGGCGCGAGAGGCGGGCCAGGCCACCGATCGGAAGCAGCGTGATGTCGTGCGTCTCGATGCCGAACCGGCGCGCCGTCAGGCAATGCCCCAGTTCATGCATGACCACGACGCAGAAGAACGTGACGATGAACAGCACGCCCCCCAGCGCATCGATCCACTCATGCCGGTGCTGGTAGCCGCTGTAAGCCGCGTAGGCGAGCAAGACCAGGAACGTCGCGTGCATATACACGTCGATGCGAGCCACTCGTCCGATGCGCCAAGACCATTTCATGCTCTCGATGCGGCAAAGGTACCACAGCCATTGGGTGGGGGAAGCGACAACCGACCAACCCCACCGTCTCGGCCTGAATCCGTAATTGACTGAATGGTGCGGGACTGGCTTGCGAATCGGCTCGAAGCCGATTGGAAGGCGGCACACTTTCCCCCAATGCCTTGGGCGTTGGCTGCGCCAAGAACAGGTGTTGTAGGCGACTCCGGCCTGGCCACGATTGGCTTGGCACCTGCTTGCTTGTCCGATAAACAACGCCTGCACAGCATGGACCCCGGAACCAAGAGATACGTTGATGGCGGCTTGCACCTGCCGCGCCTCGCCCGGCGCAAGTGTTTGCTGGTGGCCGGGCTGCTGGCCGCGGGGCTGGCCCGCGTGGCCGCCAACGTCGTCATCGACGAAATCCACTACAACCCCGACGTAAAGACCGAGCGCGTCGAGTTTATCGAGTTGCTCAACGCCGGCGCCGCGCCGGTGAACCTCGGCGGCTGGCAGTTCACCGATGGGGTGCAATTCACCTTCCCGGCCACCACCCTGCCGGCGGGCGGGTACGCGGTGGTGGCGGAAGACCCGGCGGCGCTCAAGGCCAAGTTCGGCGCGGACGCGCTGGGGCCCTTCACCGGCAACCTGTCCAAGTACGGCGAGCGGCTGGTGTTGCGCGATGCCGCCGGCAACCAGGCGGACGAGGTCAGTTACCAACCCGGCTTTCCCTGGCCGACGGTGGGCGACCCGCCGGGCTACTCGATCGAGTTGATCAACCCGGCGCTCGACAACGACCTGGGCGGAAGCTGGCGCGTCTCGGTGGCTGGCGGCGCCACTCAACCGCAGACGCAAACCCTGATCGACCCCGGCTCCCAATGGCGTTATTTCAAAGGCACCCAAGAAGCGTCGGCTCCCACCACCGCCTGGCGTGAAAACGGTTTTGACGACACGGCCTGGTCCGTCGGCGCGTTGCCGATCGGCTACGATCCCGCGCTCCCATTCGGCACGCGGCTGGACGACATGCGCTACAATTACACTTCCGTGTTTCTGCGGCGCACCTTCACCGTGGGCGACCCGACAAAGGTCACCACGCTGATCCTCGAAGCGCTCTACGACGACGGCTTCAAGGTCTGGATCAACGGGAACCGCGCCCTGGACGTCAACATCAGCACCGGCGAGGTGCCTTTCGACGGCACGGCGGGTACCGCGATTGAGTCGAATGACTTCGCGACGTTTACGATCGACAACGCTGGCCGCTTCCTGCGCACCGGTCAAAACGTCATCGCCGTCCAGCTTCACAACGCCTCGCGCGACAGCAGCAGCGACTGTTTCTTCGATTGCCGGCTCACGGCCCAGACCGGCGCCAGCGGTCGTGGGCCCACGCCCGGTCGCTTGAACGTCGCCTACGCGGAAAATGCGCCGCCACAAATCCGCCAGGTCGAGCACGCACCCACCCAACCTCGTTCCGGTGAACCGGTGCTCATCACCGCCAAGGTCACTGACCCGGACGGCGTCGCGGCCGTGACGTTGCACTACCAACTCGTCGATCCCGGCGCCTACATCGAGTTGACCGACGCGGCTTACGAAACGACGTGGACCGACACGCCCATGAACGATGCCGGCGCCGGCGGCGACGCGGTGGTGCACGACGATGTTTTTACGGCGACCCTCCCGACCGACTTTCAGACCAACCGCCGGCTGGTGCGCTACCGGATCACCGTGGCCGACGCGCGGGGCAACGAGGTGCGCGTGCCTTACGCGGACGATCCGCAGCCGAACTTCGCTTACTTCGTTTACGACGGCGCGCCGGCCTGGGCGGGTGCGGTGCGTCCCGGTGCTGGCGGCAGTCTGGGCCAGCCGTTCACCGTCGGGGCAGAAGAGATGAATCGCCTGCCGGTGCTGCATTTGATCGGCAAGAAGAGCGCGATCGAGACCTCCACCTGGTTCAGCCGCTATGGTGGTGACGCCTATCCCTGGCTGGGCACACTCGTCTATGACGGCCAGGTCTATGACCACATCCACCATCGCGCCCGCGGCGGCGTGTGGCGGTACTCGATGGTGAAGAACATGTGGAAGTTCGACCTCAACCGCGGCCACGATTTCCAGGCGCGCGACAACTGGGGCCAGAAGTTCAAAGCCGCCTGGACCAAGCTCAACCTGGGCGCCTGCATCCAACAAGGCGACTACAACCACCGCGGCGAGCAAGGCATGTTCGAATCGGTCGGCTTGCGGCTTTTCCAGCTCGCCGGTGTGCCCGCTTCCGACACGGCATTCGCGCAATTGCGCGTCGTGGACGCCCCCGCTGAGGTCGATCCCACCAGCCAGTTCGAGGGCGATTTCTGGGGGCTGTACCTGATGGTCGAGCAGGAAAACGGCCGGTTCCTCGAACAACACGACCTGCCGGACTCGAACTTCTATAAGATGGAGGGCGGCACCGGCGACTTGAACAATCTCGGTCCGCTCGGCCCCACCGACAAAAGCGACCTCTACCCGTTCCTCGCCGTGGCCAATGGCGGGGTCTTTGCCAACGAAGCCTGGTGGCGCGCGAACCTCAACCTGCCCGCCTACCTGAGCTACCAGACCGTTGTCCAGGCGATCCACCACTACGACATCTGCTACGACAAAAACTTCTTCTATTATTTCGCGCCCGGCTCGCGGACGGTGACCGTCACGCCGTGGGATCTCGACCTCACCTGGGCGGAGAACATGTTCGACGCCGGCTGTGGCGGCGTGGACCGCATCAAGGCCCGCATCCTCGCCGGCTCGACGCGTTACCCGGCCCTCTGGCGCGAGTGGCAAAACCGCGTCCGTGAAGTGCGCGACCTGTTGTGGAACGAAGACGAGGCCTGGCGGCTCATTGACGAATACGCCGGCTGGTTGCGCGGTCCGGCCGATCAGCCTGGTATTCTCGATGCCGACCGCGCCCAGTGGGATTACAACCCGAAGATGATCGACTCCACCTACACGCAAAACGTCGGCAAGGCGGGCCAGGGGCGTTTCTACAAATGGCCGAACGAGCCGTCCGTCAGCAAAGACTTCGCGGGCTGCGTGCAACTCATGAAGAACTACGTCACCTTCCGCGGCACCAGCCCGTCCGCGCGCGCGAAGGCGCTGGACCTGATCGCGAACGACCCCGCGACCCCCGCCACTCCGACGCTCACCTACATCGGCCCGGCGAACTACCCCGTCAACGCCCTGCGCTTTCGCGTCTCCGCCTACAACGGCACGGACGCCTTCGCCGCGATGAAATGGCGCGTCGGCGAAATCACGCGGCCGGCCGTGCCAAGCTGGCAGTCCAGCGCGCCTTGGAAATATGAGATCACCCCGGTCTGGGAAAGTGGCGAGGTGCCCGAATTCAGCGAGCAAATCGCGGTTCCGCCCGGCGCGCTGAAGGCGCAGCACCTTTACCGTGCTCGCGGGCTTTTCAAGGATGCCGCCGGCCGCGCCAGCCATTGGTCGGCGCCGATCGAGTTCGTCGCCGGCGAGCCGGACAACCTCACGGAACTTCAGCGTTCGCTTCGGGTCACGGAACTGATGTACAACCCGCCGGCCGGCAGCGCGTACGAATTCATCGAACTCCACAACGCCAGCCCGGACACGACGTTGAGCCTCGCGGGCGCCGCGTTCACCCAGGGCATCGCCTACACTTTCCCAGCCGGAGCGACGCTCGCGCCGGGCGCCTACGCCTTGGTGGTCCAGGCCGATCCGGCGGGCAACTTCGCTGCTTTCCGCGCGTACTACGGACTGGCCAGTGACGTGCCGATCTTCGGACCGTACAGCGGCAGCCTGAACGACGCCGGCGAGCCGGTGACGCTCAAAGCCGCGGTCGGCGGTACGAACCTGATTTCGTTCAAATACAGCGATGGCCCCGGCTGGCCGCTCGCGGCGGATGGCGCCGGCCATTCGCTGGTGCTGCGACGCGACTTCGGCGAAGGGACGACTGGCCTGCTCGACTTCGGTGGCAACTGGCGGCCCAGCGCCGTCCTCGGCGGCTCGCCCGGCCGCGAAGACCCGCCGCGGCACGACGAACTCGCGCTCAGCGAAATCGCCAGCCACACCGATTATTTGAGCGAACTCGACTCCAACGACTGGATCGAACTGCACTCGCGCCTTGCCACCAATCGGGTTATCGGCCCCGCCTGGTTTCTCAGCGACAG
>JAKCAB010000671.1 GCA_021839785.1 bacterium
TCGAAGCCGCGAACAACCTCGAGTTCGAGAAAGCCGCCCGGCTGCGCGACCGGATCGAGGAACTCAAGCGCCAGTTCGGCCAAACCGGCGGCCCGGCAAAAGCTCCGGCCACCAAAGCCGCGAGTACGGTGTGCTATCGGCAAAAGAACAGACGCCGCACGAAATAAAGCGACGCGGCCTCCCCCGCCTCCACGATTCACACCCAGCATGATCTTGTTTCCACACCATTGCGGACCTACCGTTCGTCCATGAACGCGGTTGAGAATTTGCGGCAAGTCATCATCGTGGACCGGGAGATCATGAGTGGCACACCGGTGTTCGCCGGCACACGTGTCCCGGTGAAGACGTTGTTTGACTACCTGGAGGCGGGCGACGATCTAGCCGAGTTCCTGGAAGACTTCCCGAGCGTTTCCCAGCAACATGCGCGCCGAGTGCTGGAATTGTCGAAGGAATCTCTGCTTGGCCGGGCTCTCCAGCCATGCGCGTGATGCTCGACGAGTGCGTGCCGGTACGCCTGGGACGATGGCTGGCGGGCCATGAGGTGCAAACCGTGACCGGAACCGGTTGGAGCGGCATCAAGAACGGAGAACTCCTGCACCTTCTGGTGGGTGGTGGCTATGACGTCTTTGTGACCGCAGACAAGAACCTGGAATTTCAGCAGCACCTGCCCGAACTCCCGCTGGCCATCCTAGTCCTTCCGACCAACCACTGGAAATCGCTTCAACCCCACCAGGCGCGTGTGCTCCAAGCGTTCGGCAGACTCCAACCTGGGAAAGTGACCCGTCTGGATTGACCGGCTTCTCGATCTGCTCGCCGCGCCAGAAGTACTGAACGCACTCGGCCGCGTTCCCAGACACCCGCGCGTTTACAGCCAGAAGCTAGAATGCAACGGCTCAGCGCTTGCGCCACGCGGCGATGAACATGCCATTCCCCCCACCAGATTCAGGCCAGAGCGTCACGTGAGATTCCCCGCCGCGCGGACCGAACGGGGGCGGGAGTACCAGCGGCGCTAAATCGGGCGCGGTGCGCGTGAATGCCTCGACCACCTCGGCCGTTTCCGCGCCCGTCAACGTGCACACCGCGTAGATCAACTTGCCGCCCGGTTTCACTGCCGGTGCCGCGTGGGCCAGGAGGTGAAGCTGGACCGCCGCGAGTTCGCGCACGTCGTCCGGCGTGGTCGTCCAGCGGGCGTGTGGATTGCGGTGCCAGGTGCCAAGATTGCTGCACGGCGCATCGACCAGCACGCCGTCAAAGCGCGTCCGGGTCGGCAGCTTCGGTCCGCCGTCCCACGCCGCGGCGCGGTAATTGAAGACGCCCGCCCGCGCGGCCCGCTGCTTGAGCCGCCGCAGCCGCCAATCCGCGCGGTCGCTGGCCCAGATCAATCCCCGGTTTTGCATCCGGTCGGCGAGGTGCAGCGTTTTGCCGCCCTCGCCGGCGCAGGCATCCCACCAGGTCTCGCCCGGCTGCGGATCGCACAACCAGCCCACCGCCTGGGAATGCAAATCCTGGATCTCGAATTCGCCGGCCTGGAACACTGGCGTGCGAAACAAGTCGGTGGTTCCTTCGTAGCGCCAGGTGTCGATCAAGGCCGCGCGCGGCACCGGCTGACAGTCGCCTAGCCAGGCGGCTACGGTCCTCCCCTGCCCTGTTTTTGCGCGCAGCCAGAGCGCGGGTTCGCTCTGCAACGCGCGCGCCCAGGCCGGCGTAATGGTTGCGAATTGCGAAACCCAATCCGGCACGGCGTTGGCCATCAATTCCGCGTCGGTAAACGAACCGGGTTGCTCGCGGAAACGTTCGGCCAGCTTGGCCGCCTGGCGCACCTGATCGGGCAACGCCAGCGCCGCATCCAGCCAGCCGCGCCAGCGAAAAGTATCGAACACCAGCCGGCTGAGGCGGGCCGCGGCGTCACGGCTGAGGCCGCGTTCCCGGCGCAGCGTGTCGCGGAGCAAAGCGTCCGCCGGATGCTCGCGATCGGCGCGCGCGACGATCTGCGCCGCAAACTGGGCCAACCCCAGTCGGGCACCGACCGCGACCGCGGGTGGGCGTGACAGGCGGGAATTCACAATTTCAGACCGCCACCCGCCGGCTCACGCGGACATCGCCAGCGCGGAGGCGGGGCCGCCTTCCGGATTGCGATAACTCGCCACGACCCACTCGCTCAGCGTTTTGTCGGGCTGTTCGACGGCGTCCACGTCCAGCGTGAACTCGGCCCGGCCGGTGTTTTGGGCGATCAACTTCAAGCCGAACTGGTAGTCCTTGAATCGCGCGCCGCACAGGTCGCGGACGTGCTGGCCCTGCGCCTGCGCCAGCGCCACCAGCCGGTCCGCTGCCCCCTCGGTGAAGCGAATCGTCAGGCCGTGTTCGCGCGTGAAGCGCTCGGCGAATTCATGCACGAGCTGGCGGATCACCGCGCGTTCCTCGACCGCGCTTTCGGCGAGCAACGTCTTCAGCGCCGCGGCCGGGTCGTCCACCAGTTCGCGGGTGACCACGAATCGCCGCACCCGCGTGGAAGGCAGCTCGAACTTGAATTCACGAAACACGCGCTCGCAAACCGTCATGAGGCCGCGGGCGCCGGTTTGCTCGTCGCCCGCCAGCTCGGCGATCCGCCGCAGGCCGTCGTCGCGGAACAGCACTTCGATGCCGTACGCCGCAAAGGTCTGCTCGTACTGGCGGATGATGCTGCCTTCCGAGGTGCGGAGGATGCCGAACAAATCATCCACGTCCAACGGGTGGCAATAGACCCGCACTGGGAGCCGGCCAATGAATTCGGGCTCAAAGCCGTATTCGATGAAGTCGCGCGTCTGCGCGTGCGTGGTGACTTCGAAGTCGTTCTCGACGTGCGCGCCCTTCGCGGCAAAGCCGATGGTCGCCTCGCGCAGGCGGCGGCGCACCGCCTTTTCCAGGCCGGTGAACGCACCGCTGACGATGAAGAGAATGTGCTTGGTGTTGATGCTCTCCACCGGCTTCCGGCCGCGCTGGCTCATGTCCATCATCGCTTGGAGCTGGCCGGCGATGTCGTTGGGCGAGCGCGCCGGCACCTCGGTTTCTTCCATCAACTTAAGCAGATTCGTCTGCACGCCGCGGCCGCTCACGTCGCGCCCGCTCAAGTTCGCCGCGGCGGCGATCTTGTCGATCTCGTCGATGTAAATGATGCCGTATTGGGCGCGGCGCAGGTCGTTGTTGGAGCGCCGGAACAGCTCGCGCACCAAGTCCTCCACGTCGGCGCCCACATAGCCGGTTTCGCTGAACTTGGTGGCGTCGGCCTTCACAAACGGCACGCCGATCAAATCCGCGATGCTGCGGATCAAATACGTTTTGCCGACGCCGGTCGGACCGATAAGGATGAGATTCTGCTTCGCGTAGTTCGGTTGCTCCTTGCCTTCGAGGGCGAGGCGAACGTGGTGGTAATGGTCGCAGAGCGCCACGCTCAACACCTTCTTGGCCTCGTCCTGGCGGATCACGAACCGGTCCAGGTACGCCTTCACGTCCTTGGGTTTCTTGTCGAACTTGAAGACCGGGTCGTCTTCGAGCCGGGTCTCCTCGCCGCCGCCGTCGGGCTGCGGACGGGCGGTGGTCGCGCGGGCGTAGGCCAATTGCTGGCGCATCAGTTCGGAAAGCTGGCGCTGGAATTCTTCGGGCGACGGCGGTCCGCCCTGGGTGTTATGTGTCATTTCCGGGAGTTCGCGCGGGAATGGTTGGGCGCGCGACGCAGGTCAATCTCTGCGGGATTGCGTCCGTGTCAAGAACCACCGCCGGTAGCAAATGTCCTGATTTCAAATTGGTGGCTGGTCGCTGCGGCAGCGCCGCCACCACCAATTCAGGACAGTGCCCGCCTCTGCGACCGCATCGCTTACATCGTTCGTCACGCCCATTGGGTTCTGCCGGGAACCGTGCCAAGCCACCCCCGCGTCAGGGGGCCGGCCCGGCATTCCCGTCCTCCGAGCCGGCTATACCGGCCCCGCCCGGCGCGGCACTGGGAGCAGGTTCCGCCCCACCCCAATCTTCGCCGCGACCTCGATCTTCAGGCCTAAGGAGTTGGGCGAGCAAATCCCCTTTCGGGTCGAAGCCATAAGCGGCGCGGACGGTGGCGTCGAGCGCGGCGTTTGTGTTTTTCAAGGGGATCGCACCAGGCAGTTTGATCGGGGCGGGAGGTGTTGGAAGAAGCGCGCCACGTTGCCTCTCGGGGATCCTACCGCTGGGCCGGCCCCTGGTTGATGAACTGCACCAGATTGCGGGCGATGGCCTTGGCCTGCTTCTTCACGTTCTTCTCGGTAGCGCCACGCGCCAGGACGAATTTGGCCTCCATCGCGTACGGATTCATCGTCACCAGGCCGCCGGGTTTGACGCGTTGCCCGGTTTCGGTGCCAATGTAAAGGAAAGGATCCCGCGGATCGCGCGCCAGGTCATACACAACCACGGCAATCTCCACCTCGCCGGCGCCTTGGCCGAACCCGACCGTCGCTTCGACGGCGGGATTGTTCTCCTGCACGTTAACGAACCAGCCGCGCACCAACCAGCCGGCACTGGGCAGCGCCAGATCGGCCGGCTGAAATTCCTTCCGCAGCCCCGCCCGATTCGGGGCATACTCGGCGCGCTGGCCGCCTTGGTTGAGTTCCTTGACGATCGTTTCCGACAGGACCTGGACGAGCTTGTGGGCGCGGCCGGCCGGATCGTCGCCCCGCAGCGCTTCGGTGTTGCCCCGCACCCGATCCAGCCGGCTGCCCACAATGCCGTCCTTTTAACCAGCGGCGCCGCCGCGTGGATGCTGTCCGGGGCCAGGTAGAAGTCGGAAACGTAGATCACCGAAGGTCGCGTCCACGCATTTGTCGTTGTCACGCTGCCTCCACTGGCAGCGGCGGCCAGGGCAGACGTGGTCTTCACCGGTGCCTGGGTGGCCGTGGCACAACCCACTGCCACCGCCAGCCCCACGAGCGGGAACAAGGATTTGAGCAATCCCGTCACTTTGGCGACGACAAGGGAGGAAATTTGAAAGGTGGGTAACATAGTTGACCTCTTACTCCCCAGACGGCGGGATAGACTACAAGGCGAAGGGAAGAAGTTGCCACGACTGCGCGCGCTGCTCCCTTTCCCCGTCGGATGGGGAGAAATTCCATGAGCCGCCGAGGCTCACGAATTGTGCCCCTGAACCCCTCTTCTGCAAGTCGTTGGAAATCAACGCAGCCCCCGGGAGGTTCATGGGTAGGGTTGAGGTGAGGGGAAAAGCCGCGCCACCATTTTTGTTTCTGCACGGCTCGTCGTGGGTGGAGATCCCGCTTTCCGCAGAAGAAGAGGATGCGAATGCGGTAGTTG
>JAKCAB010000362.1 GCA_021839785.1 bacterium
CATGTTTTTCCTGAGCCTGGGACTGGGCGCGCTGTTCCTGGTGCTCGTGCATCACCTGTTCGACGCCGGTTGGTCCGTGCCGTTGCGCCGCTTCTGCGAGCATTTGTCCACGCTGCTGTTTCCGTGGATGGCCATCTTCTTCCTGCCCATTGCCGCGCTGGCGCCGCAGCTTTATGGCTGGATGGAGGTGGCGAATCCCGCGGCGGACCACGCCTTGCACGCGAAGCTGCCGCTGTTTACGAAAGCCGGCTTCTACCTGGTCGCGGTGTTCTGCTTCCTGGTCTGGGGCTGGCTCTCGCGGGGTTTGCGCCAATGGTCGTTGAAACAGGACGAGACCGGCGCGCCGGAATGCACCTACGCCATGCGACGGTACGCCAGCGTCGGCATCTTCTTGTTTGCCATCTCGCTGACGCTGGCGGCGATCATGTGGATGAAGGGGCTCATGTACGAGTGGTTCTCCACCATGTACGGAGTCTATTACTTCGCGGGCAGCGTCTGGATGACCTTGGGCACGGTGTACTTCATCACCATGGTGCTCAAACGCAACGGCACGCTCGCCGCGGTGCTGCACGAGCACCAGTTCTATTTCATCGGTTCGCTGATGCTCGCCTTCACGGTGTTTTACGCGTACATCCACTTCTCCCAGTACTTCATCATCTGGAACGCGAACATGCCGGAAGAGACCTTCTGGTACGTGCTCCGCGAGAAAGGCTCCTGGTGGTACGTCGGCCTGGTCATCATCTTCGGCCACTTTTTTCTGCCCTTCCTGGCCACCTTGCGCATCGACCTGAAGCTTACGTTCTGGTGGATGGTGCCGCTGTGCGCGTGGACCTGGGTGATGCATTACGTGGACATCGCGTTCAACGTTCATCCTACCGCGAATCCGAACGGGTATCCCTTTCAATGGGCGTGGCTCGACCTGGCCTGCGCCGCGTTGATCGGCGGCGTGCTGCTCAAAGCCTTTCTCAAGGCTTTCGCCGCGCACCCGCCGTATCCGCTGAAGGACCCCCGCCTGTGCGAGGCGATGGGGCGCCTGTGCTTCCACGCTGCGCCCATCTCGGGCGGCGAAATCGACGAGACGGACGAACTGGCCAATGGGCCGGAGATCAACGGAGGTGCCAAGTGAATTCGGGCAACGCCAGCGGCCGCATCGACAAAGCCAAACTGACGGCCTGGTTCATTGGCGCCGCCGGCACGTTTTTGTTGGTGGGCGGCCTGGCGTGGTGGATTTTTCAACGGACCCAACCGGCGGGCGTGGACCTGGCGCGGGCGAAACTGCGCTTCCAGTACCTGGCCGAAGTCCAGGCCGAGGCGCACAAGTTTCAAACCACCTCCGAAGTCCTCGACAAAACCAAGGACATCTATCGCATCCCGATCACCAACGCCGTCGAATTGATGCTCCGCCTTTGGCAGGACCCGGCGGCCGGCCGGTCCAACCTGCTGTCGCGGATCGACAAGGCCACCGCCAAACCGCCGGAGAAACCGAATGAGTACGAATAGAGCGGTCCTCTTTTGGACCCAGCCTGCGCGCCTCGCGACCCGATGAGTTCTCCGGCTCCTATCCCCACAACGCCAACCTCCGTTCCCGCTCCCGCGACCGCGGTTCCCGCCGTGCCGGCGGCCGAGATCGACCGCTCTTGTCGCTGGCCGGTGATGGTGCTCGTCGTTCTGAGTGTGGGCTGGCTGTTGGTGGCGGGCGTCCTGTCCACGCTGGCCGCCATCAAATTGCACGCGCCCGGGATGCTGGCGGATTCCGCCTGGCTCACCTACGGCCGCCTGCAACCCGCGGCTTGGAACGCCTTTGTCTTCGGCTTTGCCTCGCTGGCCGGGCTGGCGCTGGCCTTGTGGATGACCGCCCGGCTGGGCCGCACGCGCCTGGTGGGCGCCGGCGCCATCATCCTCGGCGCCCTGGTCTGGAACGTCGGCCTGAAGCTCGGTCTTCTCGGCATCCTCGCCGGCGAAAGCACCGGGATCGAAGGCCTGGAAATCCCGCGTTTCGCTTCGCCGATCTTGCTGCTCGGCTACCTGTGCATGGCCGCTTGGGTGCCGATCACGTTCGGGCGCCGGCAACCCGGCGAGGTGTACATCTCGCAATGGTACCTGCTGGGCGCGGTCTTCAGCTTTCCGTGGTTCTTCGCGGCCGGCCACATCATGACGGTGTTTCTGCCGCTGCGCGGGGTCCTGCAAATCGCCGCCCAAGCCTGGTTCCTGCAAAACCTGCTGGTGCTGTGGTTCGGCTTTCTCGGCCTGGCGGCCATTTTCTACTTGCTGCCTAAATTGACCGGTGTCGCGGTGCCGAGCCGCAACCTCGCGCTTTTTGGTTTTTGGACGCTGGCCGCGTTTGGTGGTCTCGGCGGCCTGACGCGCTACGCCGGCGGGCCGTTTCCGGCCTGGATGCTCAGCCTGGCGGTGGTTGCGAACGTGTTGACCGCGTTTCCGGTTTATGCGGTCGGCCAGAATCTGCTGCCCGTGCTGCGAGGCCGGGGCGGTGCGTTGAAGTCCAACGTCGCGCTGCGTTTCGCCGCCTTCGCTTTTCTCGCCTACCTGGTGGCCGGCGGTCTGGGCGCGCTGAACTCGCTCGCCTCGGTCCGGTACACCACCCAGTTCACCTTGGTGACCGTGGGCTTGGACCAGCTCGCCTTGATGGGCTTTTTCGGGATGGCGGCGCTGGGGGCGCTGTACTTCGTGGTGCCGCGACTGCTGGCGCGTGACTGGCCGCGGCCGGCGCTCGCGAACCTGCATTTCGTGTTCGCGGCGGCGGCCGTGGCGGTGATCGCGGTCGCGTTTCTTGGCGGCGGGCTGGCGCAAGGCGCGGCGTTGAACGATCCCGAACTGCCGTTCATCAACGTGGTCAAACGCTACCTGCCGTTCGCGTCCAGCGGCACGCTCGCGCAACTGCTCTTCCTCGCCGGCACCGGCCTGTTTGCGTTGAATCTGCTCCTGGCATTGATCGCGTGCTGCCGTGCCGCGTGTGTGCCGGCCGCCAAGGCGCTGATGGCGCCTCTGCCCGTGGAGGTGAAAGCATGAGGCACGGGCCGTTCATTTTCCTGGGGATCCTTTGTGCCGTGCTGGCTTCCTGGCTCGGTGCAGTCGTGGCGCCGCAATTGCAGTTTGGCGATCAGAGCCTGCTCAAGTTAGACGACCTCGGCATCGAGTACCCGCTGGCTCGCAATGGCGAAGCCAAGCAAGGCGCGGAAGTTTATCGCGCCGAAGGCTGCAATTACTGCCACACCCAGCAGGTCCGCTCCCGCGGCGAAGGCACCGACATTGCCCGCGGCTGGGGCAAGCGCCGCACGGTGGCGCGCGATTACCTGCGCGACCAGCCGCCGATGCTCGGTCAAGTGCGCTTCGGCCCCGACTTGGCGAACATCGGCGAGCGCCAGACCAACGCCACCCGGCTGTTGATGAAGCTTTACAACGCCCGCATCGAAATGCCCGGCTCGACCATGCCGCGCTTCCCGTACTTGTTCGAGGAACGCAAGCTGCGGTACGGCGAGGCGCCTTCCCCGAACGCGCTCCCGCTGCCCGACGCCTTCGCGCCGCCGGCCGGCACCGAAATCGTGCCCACGCAGGCCGCCCTCCAACTCGTCGCGTACCTGCAGAGTTTGAAATCGGAGACGCTCTTTTACGAAGTGTTCCCGCCGCAACCGCCCAAGCAAACCAATCGAGTGGCCGTGGCGGGCACCAACGCGCCGGCCGGGACCAATGCGCCGACCGCGACGAACGCGTTGCCAGCGACCAATGCGCCGTCCTTGACGAACCCGCCGCCCGCCGCCACCAACGCCCCGGCGGCGAACGCCCCCGCCTCGCCATGAAACCGGCGCCCAAGTCCCGTTCTCGCAAATCGCCGACCCCGCCGGTGGCTGTCCGACCAGCGGCGGCTGGCGCTGCCGGCGACTTGCGCGAAGGCGCCGAGCCGGTGGTAGGCTCGGTCTTTTACACGCCCATCTGGCTGGTCGCGGTGTTCGGCGTGGCGCTGTACTGGGCCACCATGTACTTGGACCACAACGGTGGAGGTTTTCAGCCGCTGGTGTTCAACCAGGGCGAGTCGCTGGCGGACATCGAGGCGCGCGTGCCGCGGTCGGAAGCGGATGCCTTGGTCGCCAAAGGCAGGAAGATCTACACAGACTATTGCAGTGCCTGCCATCAGCCCAACGCCCGCGGCGACAACTCGAGGGGCATTCCGCCGCTGGCCGGTTCCGATTGGGTGAACACCGAAGGATCCCATCGGATGGTCCGCATCGTCCTGAACGGCTTGCAGGGCCCGATCACCGTCAATGGCGCCGAGTACGGCAGCACTGTCATGATGCCCTGGCGCGATCAGCTCACGGACGAGGACATCGCGGCGGTCATCTCCTATGTGCGCGGGAACAAAGAATGGGGCAACACCGCCGGGCCGGCGACGCCCGCCCAGGTCAAGGCTATCCGGGCGGCCACGGAAAGCCGGGGGACGTACTGGACGGCGCCGGAACTCTTGGCCGTTCCGCTGAAGGATTAAGCGGCGTCGCGGGCGGGGCGGCGTGACCGACGGCGATCGGCTCCCGCCTCCTTTTTAGCCGTTCGCGCGACTGTCTCGGGAAAGCGGGGTGGGGGGTTGTTTTCTACCGGGCGGGCGTGGCGTTGCCGAAAACGAAGGAGTCGCAAACGCCAACGTTCCCAACGGCGGCGCAGGGTAGTGCGCAGCGCGGCCGTGGTGCGCCGGGCTTTGTGCCGGTGGGTCAGATTTTTGGCGCGTCGAAACCAGCGCCGCGCCCAGACAAACTCGGTGGCGAGGATGCCCAGGCCGACCGGGATCACCACCACCGCCGGCCCCGGCAGGACGATCATGGCGATGCCGATCGCCAAAACCGTGCCGCCGCCCAGCGCCACCATCATGCGTTTGAAAGTCACATCCAATCCTCGACCGCCGCGCTCCCGGCCGCACCCCCCCGCCACTGCGCGCGGAGGCCGGCTTGGGCTGGTTGGTTCCCGCGCCGGCGACGGGTGTGTGCGAACAGTACAACCTCCCTTGAACGGGGCAATTCCCGGTCGCGGTTTGGGAAGGATTCCGTCGCAATTCGCGACTTGATTTGGGTGCACCGAATTACCAATGTTCGCCCCGTCTTCGGCAGAACGGGGCGCGACCCAGCCGGATGGGGCGCCGCCGGCCGTGCTGAGTCGGAGTAGTTGAACCTGTTTCATCGTGTGCCGAAAGAAGAGCCGATCGAGTTGAGCGGAACGGTCACACAAGTGCTGCCCGGCACCATGTTTCGCGTGGCCCTCCCCAACAAACACGAAGTCCTGGCCCACATCTCTGTCAAG
>JAKCAB010000565.1 GCA_021839785.1 bacterium
CCGGCGGCTCGTCGCGTCTTTGCCCTCGGCTCATTTCCGCGGCGCCACCCCACCTGTGGGTGCTGGCGGCCCAAAAACTTGAGTCGCCCGGCGCCATCGCTCTCCGGAGGCAATCGTGGGGAGATCCTTTCAATACCGACGCCTGTGGATTCTCGGAATCCTGCTGGCCCTCGGCTTTGGCGGGGTTGCCTGGCGGTTGTACCAGCTTCAGATCGCCCGACACGCCGAGTTGGCAGGGAAGGCCCGCGCCTTGACCGATCTCCGCCAAACGATCGTTCCCTGGCGGGGCGACATCCTTGCGCGCGACAGCACAGTCCTGGCCACCACCGTCCCGGTCTGGACCGTGTACATCGATCTGGCTTTGTGCGCGGAGCAACTGGACGTGGTCTGCGAAGTCGCTGCCGGGTTGCTTTCGCTGGAACCGAGGGTGGTGCGGGGGCGCGTGCTGCGCGGGTTGCTGGCGACCATCCGAAAAGCACGTGAAGCCCCGGCGGGCGCGGTGCGGTTGCGGCGAAACGTGTCGCCCGCCGAATGGGCCGCCATCACCAACGCCCTGGCCCGGGCGACGTTCGGCTTCGACGTGACCAACCTCTCACGGGCCAACGCTGATCGCCTGACCCGTCTCCGGCGCGGCTTGCTTTTCGCGCTCGACGATCAGCAGCGACGTTATCCCTTCGCGGCGCTGGCCTGTCACGTGCTGGGATCGGTCAGTCCGGCGGAAGGTGACTTTCAACTGCGAGGCGCCGGTGGCATCGAACTCGGCCTCGATTCCGTCCTCGCCGGAATCCCCGGTCAGCGAATCTCAGAGCGAGACGCCGCCGGCCGCGAATTGCCCGCCCGGCGAGGGCTCACCCAGGCTGCCATCGACGGGCGGCGGGTGATTTTGGCGTTGGACCTGACGCTGCAGCGCATTGCCGAGGACGCGCTCGCCGAAGTCGTCAACGAACACTCGCCGACCAACGCCAGCATTCTCATTGTTCGGCCACAGACCGGCGAAATCCTCGCCTGGGCGTGCTGGCCCGGATTCGAGTGCGAATCGCCGGCCCAGTCGCCGCAAGAGGCCTGGTTGAACCGTCCGCTTTGGGCAGCCATCGAGCCCGGATCGACTTTCAAGGTGTTCACTCTCGCCATCGCTTTGGAGGAAGGCTTGATCACGCTCGACCAACTTGTGTATTGCGAGAACGGTCACCTCAAACTCGGTCGCGAGGTCGTGAGCGACCACGGTCTGGCCTACGGCTGGGTGCCGATGCGGACCGCCTTCGCCAAGTCGCTCAACACCGCGCACGCAAAGCTGGCGCTGGCCATCGGCCGGGAGCGGTTTTACCGGCACCTTGCCAACTTCGGTTTCGGCCAGCGCACCGGCATCCCGCTGCCAGGCGAGAGTCCAGGCTGGATTGGCGCTTTGACCAATCACGCCGCCGCTGCCGTGGCTTACGCCGGTTTCGGTCAAGGCATCGCGGTAACGCAGCTTCAGATGACGATGGCGTTCTGTGCCATTGTGAACGGCGGCTGGCTGTTGCACCCGCTGCTGGTGGCGCGCATCGAAGACGCGACCGGTCGCGTAGCCTGGCAGGCGCGTCCCACGCCGGTGCGCCAGGTCATCCGCACCGCCACCTCGCAGGCGATGCGGGAGGCGCTGCGAGGCGTCGTGGCACCGGGTGGCACCAGCGCCGCCGCGGCGGTGGCAGACTGCGATGCCGGAGGCAAAACCGGCACGGCACAAAAGGCCAGGCGCGACCAACGCGGCTATTCCGCGGACCGGTTTTACGCGTCCTTCATCGGCTTCCTGCCCGTCGAGCAACCTGCGATCGTCATCGCGGTGGCGGTCGATGAGCCGCAAGGCGCGCACAGCGGCGCCGCGGTGGCCGCCCCCGTTTTTCGGCGCGTGGCCGAACAGGCGGCGCGTTACCTCGGTTTGGCAAACGCGCTGCCCACGCTGCTGTCGTCGGCCACTTCGTCGGGACGCTCGCTGACAGGAGGCGCGCGATGAAAAAGACCTGGATCCCACTCGCGGTTTGCGTCGGCCTGTTATCTCTGTTGGGAACGTTGGTTTTGGACAGCACTGCCGTGGCTCAAACCGTCCCGCGCCGCTTGAACTCACACGTCGGTTGGTTGGCCATCAGCCTCGCCTTCGCGGTCGCGTTGGCGCTGACGCCGTATTCGGCGCTGGTTGAATGGCGATTGCCGGAACGACTGCGCCGGCGTGGATTCGCCCGCCTGCGGCTGCCCTCGCTGTTGCTGGGTGTGGCAGTGCTGCAACTCGTGTTGGTGTTGATTCCCGGACTGAGCGAAGTCCGCAACGGCGCGCGCCGCTGGCCGATCTGGGGCGGGCAACCCTCGGAGCTCGCGAAGCTCGCCTTGATCTTCGCGCTGGCGGATTACCTGGCACGAAATCAAACGCGGCTGGCGGACCGGCATTACGGCTTCGTGCGACCCGCGGCGATGGTGGGCGTGGTCCGGGCCTGATCTTTGCGGAGCCGGATTGGGGCGGCGCCACGGTAATCGCGGTGGTCGGCCTCGCCTTGATGAGCCTGGCCGGCACGCGCACTTTTTATCTGGTCTCCGCGGTGAGCATCGCCAGCTTGCTGGGCGTGCATTTGTTGCTCACCAACCCGCACCGGCTCGGGCGCGTGCTGTGTTTCACTGACCTTGAAGGGCACCAATACGGTGCGGGCCTTCAACAATGGCGCTCGATTTTGGCGATCGCCAGCGGCGGGCCGTGGGGCCGGTTCATCGGGGACGGTCGCTTCAAGGCCGGTTACGTGCCGGCACAGGAAACCGACTTCGTCTTTTCCGTGTTGGGCGAAGAACTCGGATTTGTCGGCTGCCTGCTGGTGCTGGCGCTCTACGCGACGGTGGTCGTTTGCGGATTGCGCGTGGCGATGCGGACGGCCGATCCCTTTGGCCGGTTGCTCGCCTGCGGCGTCACCACGCTGATCGGCTTGCAGGCGCTGATCAACGTCGCGGTGGCCACCGGCAGTATGCCGAACAAGGGTCTGCCGCTGCCGTTCGTCAGCTATGGCGGCTCCAACCTGCTGGCGCTGTTTGCCGGCGTCGGGCTGCTGATCGGCGTCGCCCGGCATGGGCCTCTCGAACCCGAGCCGGACCGGCTCCCCAAACGGCGTGCGGCCGGGAGGTTTTGGGGGTTGCGCGGTTCGGCCAACACCGTGGCCATCCGGCACGCGTACCAACTGCCGCCCAAACCCGCCCACGGCATGGTGACGCCCCGCTGGGCGCGAGTCGGCACGAAAGCACCCGGCCACCCGTGCTTGGGCGCGCTGCCTCGGGTTTCCATCGCGTGAGGCGGTGGTAGCCGGGCAAGGTCGCGGGCGAAGTTATGGCACCGGCGGGGGCGGGACGGGACTGGCGCCAGCCGGCGGCGGGAGCATTGAGCCCGGCACCGGCGCGGCACTGGGAGCCGTCGGCGCGGTGGGCGGGGTGTTGATGATTGTCAGCGCTTGTTTGACGATCAGTTTTCCCATCTCGCCACCGACGTGGTTGAACGAGGAAAGCAAGTGCAGCGTGGCGGCGGCAGGTCCAGAGAACTCCCAGCGACAATCCTCGAAACGGCAGCCGTCGAGTTGGACCGACGAATAGCCGCAGTACACCAGGCGGCACTTCTTGAAGGTGCAACCCTGGAACAGATGGAAATCCATCAGCACCGGCTCGGAGTCGAAAGTGTAGTTCTTGATCTGCATAGCGCGGGGCGAAGCTACCCGCCGCCCAGCGCCGGGTGCAAGCGGCGAAGGCCGGTGACGAAGGCCGGCCCAGCCGTTCACCCAAGGATCCGCTGGAAGACGTTCGCGAGAGTTTCCCTGACCCGCGCGCGATCCGCAGGCAGGAGGGCGCCCAACTTTCGTGCGACGCAGGACTTCTCGATCGTGCCCAGTTTCTCTGTGCGCGCTGTGGAAGGCAACTTCAGCCCGGCCCCTTTCCAGTCCGACAGCGTCAGGTCAGTGTCCACCCTTGCGTAATGACTGGTGACCGGAACCACCAGCAAATCCGCGTCGCCGAAATCCTGCACTACCAGCACAGGGCGGCGCTTGACACCCTGCCCGCCCGAAAACACCAGGAGCGCCAGCAACACGTCCCCTTGCGCATAGACCGGCGGGGGCATCAATCCTCGTCGTAGAGGGTGTCCGCCGGCGCGTATTGGGCCGCCAACTGTTCCGCCGAAAACCGCGACCATTCGCGCGCCTCGGTGTTTTCGGTCTGACGCGCCAGCAGGTAATCCACGTAATGCAAGGCCTCCTGCTGGAGTTCGGCGGGCAACGCCCGCGTCTTGCGGGTAATCAACTCAACCGTGCTCATGCGCAAGAAACTACCCGCCTGCACGGCGCCCAGCAAGCGCGGCGGTGGAAAACCTGGACGTACGGACGGCGAGGGAAGCCCTTTGTTCCTTGCGGACCTGCTCACCTGCCAGGGAGCCGGTAGGGCGGCGTTGCGGCGCCGCCCTGATCTTTGGGCCGAGCGGCAGCTCGGCCTACCAAGTTCATGGAAAGGTGCCGGATGGCCTCGTTCTGAAAGCGGAAAGCTTCAACCGGAGCATTGTGGAGCGGAACAGGGCGAAACAAAAACTTCGCTTGCTTTCCGGGACGGTTGGTAATCTGCTCTCCAGCGCCCCGAAAGGGCACGCGTGCAAGCCGAAACCAACTCCCGATACGCGGGCGTCCAGCGCGGCCCCGGGCCAAGGGCTGGTTTGGAAACTCCCATTGGGTGTCCAGCCTTCAGGCTGCCGGGCGCCGCACTCACGCTGAAGCGTGGACACCCAACGTTCGGGTCCCCGCTCTTGGCGCGTCGCCAGCGCGTTTTCCGACCGCCTCTCCGTCGCCGCTGGCGGAAAGGGTTCACCCCGCATCCGTTATGAAAACGAGCCATTTCCCCCAGACGATGCGTCCTGCGTTGCGCGATTCACTCCTCGTTGTCTGGCTCTGCATCCTGGCTGTCCACTCGCCGGTGCCCGCCTTTGGCCAGGCGGATTACGCTACTCCCTACGCCTTCACTACCCTTGCCGGGCAAGCCAGCATTGGCAGCGCAGACGGGGCGGGGAGCGCCGCGCGGTTCTATCAACCTTCCGGCGTGGCGGTGGACAGCGCCGGCAACGTCTATGTGGCGGACTTCTACAACTGCACGATCCGCAAAGTGACGTCGGCGGGCGTGGTGACGACGCTGGCCGGACTGGCGGGCAGTTGGGGCAGTGCGGACGGGACCGGGAGCGCCGCGCGATTTTGGGGTCCTTCCGGCGTGGCGGTGGACAGCGCGGGCAACGTCTATGTGGCGGACACCGGCAACCGCACG
>JAKCAB010000352.1 GCA_021839785.1 bacterium
GAAGTCGAGGATTCCACGGACGCCTTTTACGTCCTGGAAGGCCGGGTGCGAATTCGCGTGCGCACCGGCGAGGGGCCGTGCGTCCTGGCGGAACTCGGCCCCGGCGAAATCTTCGGCGAGATGGGCATGATCGAGGATGCGCCACGCTCCGCCACCGCCGAGGCGATCGAGCCCGCCGAGGTGGAGGTGATCGGCGAGGCGGAGTTTGCCGAGTACATTCTTGGCCGCCCCGAGCGGTTGCATCGTTACCTGGCCACGCTGTTCGAGCGCCTGCGCCACACCTCCGCGCTGGTCCGCGCCCAGCGCGGCAGCGCCGAAGTCGGCCCGCTCACCGAAGCGGATCTTGACCCCGCGTTGGCGCCGCGGTTCACCTTGCATTTGCGCTCGCGTTACGAGGAAACGGGCTTTTCCGCGCCGGCCATTGCCCTGGACATCGACAAGCTGCCGTTCCTGATCGGGCGTGCCGGGGGCGTGGTGGACACGCCGTTTTCGAGCAACCACCTCAACGTGCCGGACGAGATGCCGTTTCGGGTCTCCCGCCACCATTGCGCGATCGAGCAGCGGGGGCGCCAGCTTGTGGTCCGCGACCGTGGCAGCACGGTGGGCACGTGCGTCAACGGAAAGCCGATCGGCGTGCGCTTTCAGGCGGTCGAGGCCCCGCTGGTCGTGGGGACGAACGAAATCGTGCTTGGCGGCGCGGGCAGCCCGCACCGGTTCGAACTGACGGTGCGCGCGTCGGCACCCGCGGCACCACCGGCAGTTCAGTAGTCGGTTCTGAAAAACCTTTTCAGGGAGCCAACGAGAGCAGAGCGGCTGCCTTTGGCAGGACGGCAAGGAGCCGGTTGCATTGAACCCCCAAAACGGGCGGCCGCGCGTACCGGTGGCAGTTGGGTGACCGCGGTCAGATCGCGAAGTCGCTGTAGTCCGGCTTGTACGTCTCGGTGGGAGGATGAAGCATTCCCGCCGCGACGGTTTGGTTGGTGGCCGGCTCGATCAGGACGAAAGCGCCCGTGAGCCGGTTGGTGGTGTAACCGTCGAAGACCAGCGGACGCGAGGTCTTGAGCCGCATTTCGCCGATGTCGTTCAAACCCAGTTCGGGCGGGTCGGGCTGGGATTCGTAGGTCTCGATGTCGATCCGTCCAGTCAGGCTGGTGACGATGGCCTGGACCGTTTGGGTCGTGTGCTTGAGGAAATATTTCCGCCCTGCCTGGAGCGGGCGCGGGTGCATCCAGGCCACGCGGGCGCGGAGGTCCGAGCTTTTGCCTGGCAGGTTGTCCAAATCCACGATCATGTCGCCGCGGCTCACATCGAGATCGTGCGCGAGGACGAGCGTGACCGACTGGGGGCAAAACGCCTCCGCCAGTTCGCCGTCGAAGGTGTGGATTGCCTTGATGGTCGTGCGCTGCCCGCCCGGCAGGACCATGACTTCCTGGCCGACCTTGACGATGCCGCCGGCGAGTTGGCCGCTGAGGCCGCGAAAGTCGTGGAGCCGCGGATCGCGCGGGTTTTGCGGGCGGTTCACCCACTGCACGGGGAAGCGCACGGCGCCGAGGTTCCAGTCGCTGGCGATGTGGACGCTTTCCAGGTGGCGCAGCAAGGTGGGCCCTTCGTACCAAGGCGTGTGCGGTGAGGGTTCTACGACGTTGTCGCCGTTGAGGGCGCTGATCGGCACGAACTTCACGTCGCGCAACACGTCCAGTCGCGGCAGGAACGCTTCGAACTGGTCGCGAATTTCGCGGAAGCGCTCCTCGCTCCAGTCCACCAGGTCCATTTTGTTCACGGCGATAACGAGGTGCGGAATGCCCAGCAGCGCGGCGATGTACGTGTGGCGGCGGCTTTGTTCGATCACGCCCTGGCGCGCGTCCACGAGGACGACGGACAAGTTCGCCGTGGAAGCGCCGGTGACCATGTTGCGCGTGTATTGCACGTGGCCGGGCGTGTCGGCGACGATTAATTTCCGCTTCGGGGTTGCGAAATAGCGGTAGGCGACGTCGATGGTGATGCCCTGCTCGCGCTCGGCGCGGAGGCCGTCGGTGAGGTTAGCCAGGTTGATCTGCCCGCCGCCCGTGATGTCGGCGGAGCGTTCCAGCGCTTCGAGTTGGTCTTCCATGAGCGACTTCGAATCGTACAACAACCGGCCGATCAGCGTGGACTTGCCGTCGTCCACGGAGCCGCAAGTGTTGAAGCGCAGAATCTCGACCGGGTGCGAAGTGGGCGAAGACATGATGAATCAGGCGGCGCGGTTCAGTTGAGTAAGTCTTGGAAGGAATGGCCAGGCTAGAACTCGCGGGTGCGATAAAAGCACGGGTAGTTGCCGGCATTGGTATCCGAGAGGGCTACCCCGCCCACGACGGCAGTGTTGGTGAAAACCGGAACCCAGTGCTTGAGGTCGCTCGATTTGTCGAGGACCAACGGGTGACCGATGTGGCCGTGCAGGCGCAACCGCGGCCCACCGTTCGTCATGCCTTCGAGCCGGACCAACGGGAGCGCGTCGTTTGCCAGGAGGAAGTTCGCGCTCACGAAGTCGCCGACGCGCGCGCCGGTGGCCTTGCCCTCGCGGTTGGCGGACTGGTAATGAATGCCGCCGTAGATGCGGCTCATGCCCACCTCATCCGCACAGGCGGCCAGGCTGGTGAACGTGCGGAAGACGCCCGGCAGCGAGTCCGAGGTGGCGGTGAACGTGATGGCGTCCGTCCCGTAGAAACGAGCGAGCACTTCCGCGCTCGCCTTGCTGAAGGTGCTGTGGCCGCTCACGTACTCCGGGAAATTGGGGGCGTTCAGGTAGTCCTTCCAGTTCGGATCGGGATCGGTCGCCGAGTTGCCATCTTCGTCCGCCCGCCGAATGGCGGTGACCGGCCGCCAGGTGTTGTAGCGGTACTTGATTTCCCAGCAAACGATGGCGGCGTCAGCCTGGGCGAGGCTGATCCGGGCCATCAACCGCGCGGTGTCTTCGAGGCTGGTGTTCCGGCTGCGCACGATGTTGGCGGCGATCTCGTGCCAATGCCCCGGTGGCATGGCGGTGTAACTGAAATCCGACCAAAACACCGCGATCTGGCTTTGCTCGGCGGTGCGCGCTTGGCTGTCCACGCCACCGATGGCCTTCACTTCCTTGAAGTCCTGGGCGTATTGTTCGCTCGTCAGCGGCGGTGGCGGCGGCGGCAGGAAGGATTCCTTGTCCGGCAGGGCGAACAGCTTGACGTAACGCCAGTGTGGATCGAGCGGCGGCCGGTAAAACGGCGGGGTGCGGCGCCACTGGCCGGGGGCATCGCTGGGAATGTACGGCACCTGGGTGTTCGCGCCATCGCCTTGCCGGGCTTCGAGCATCAGGTCGGCGACCTGCTTTCCCAAGGCCACGCCGTTCGTGGTGGCCGCCGAAGCGGGAAGGGCAGACAGGCCTTCTTCGTAAAGGCTCAGCGTGCGAGCCTGGAAGGATGGGTAAAGCGCCAGCATCACCTCCCGGCCCGCCGCGATGACGGCGGCTTCCGGCGAGGTGCCCGGCGGATTGTCGAGCAGCGAAAGGTAGGGTTGATGCGTGCGCGTGACGGAATTGACCGCGTCGTAAAGCGAGGCGTCCAGGATGGCCAGGTTGCGGGTCGAGAGCGTTGGCCCGGTGTTGTCGGCCCGGATCGCGTCCAACATCAGCGCGTTCCAATCCAGCACCGCATTGGCCTGAGCGGCGGCACCCAGGAACAACGCGAGGCCAAAGAGAAGCCAGCGAGCGCTCGCGCGATTTCGATCCGTGGTTGAGCACAGGGCTCCCGAGTGAAAACTCATCGTTTGCATGATCGGCGCTAAAAGTAGCCTTGTTTCTTCCGATCTTCCATCGCGGCTTCGCTGGCTTTGTCGTCGGCGCGTGAACCGCGCTCGGTCACGCGCGCGGCCGCGATCTCGGCAATGATGTCATCGACGGTATCGGCCGGGCTTTCCACCATGCCGGTGCTGATGATGTCGCCGATGGTGCGGACGCGGACCACGAGTTCCCGCACCTCCTCGGACGGTTTCGGCGGCAACAGGTCGGTCAACGGCAGCCATTGCCCGCGCCGGCGCACGCACTGGCGGCGATGGCTGAAGTAGATCGTGGGCACCTCGAGCCGCTCGCGTTTGATGTATTCCCAGACGTCCATCTCGGTCCAGTTGCTGAGCGGAAACACGCGCATGTGCTCGCCGGCGTTCAGGCGGGCGTTGTAAAGGTTCCAGATTTCCGGGCGCTGATTCTTCGGATCCCACTGGCCGAAGGCGTCGCGGAAACTGAAGAACCGCTCCTTGGCGCGCGCCTTTTCCTCGTCCCGCCGCGCGCCGCCGATGGCGCAGTCGAAGCCGAACTCCTCGATGGCTGCGAGCAGCGTGGGGATTTGCAGCCGGTTGCGGCTGGTTTCGCCGGGATTGGGCACCGCGATGCCTTTGGCGATCGCGTTCTCGACGGTGCGGACGATCAATTTGCAGCCCAACTCAGCGCACCGCCGGTCGCGAAAATCGTTCAACTCGGGGAAGTGGTGGCCAGTGTCCACGTTCAGGAGCGGCATCGGGATGTCCGAAGGGCGGAAGGCCTTTTCGGCCAGCCGCAAGAGACAGATCGAGTCCTTGCCGCCCGAAAACAGCAACGCCGGCCGCTCGAACTCGGCCGCCACCTCGCGCATGACGTGGATGGCCTCGGTTTCGAGATATTGAAGGTGGTCGAGGTGGTAGGAGGACATTCGGGAACGGGGATCGGCTCTCGGATTTCGGGTCTCGGATTTCGCGTATCGGATTTCAGGTCTCGGAGTGAGCGGGCGCGAGCATCAACGAGCCGCGACTGAGCGGATAAGCCCGCTGGCGAGTTGCCCGGCCTGAACGCAGTGTCGCAGCAAGGCCGTATGTTCGTGCGCGGTGATGAATTGGTTGTCCAGCAGGACGTAAGACATCGAACGCACCTCCCCGCAGGAGCGACGGGCGTAATTGTAGGCCTGTTTCTTTTCGGCTGCATGAAGGCTTTCCCAACCTTCAGCGATGTTGTTCATCACGGAGATCGCGGCGCGCCGAAGCTGGTCGAAAAGGCCAAAATCCCGACACAACGGCTCGCGCTGGCAAAGCCCGTAAACCGCCTTCGCCAAGTCGCGTGTTGTTTTCCAGGCGTCTGTTTCCTCGAATGAAGTTGGCATGGTTGCTCTCGAAAGCCGAAATCCAAGACCCGTTCCCGTCATGCCGTTCGAACGGCATGACCGCCCCATGTCGCGTGCAATCCGCACTCGCGCTTCTCGTCCGCCTTGGCCGGGTCGAAGTAATCCCACTCGTTTGGCAGGTTGTGCGCGTGCAGGT
>JAKCAB010000493.1 GCA_021839785.1 bacterium
AGTTCGCGCAGCCGGGCAGCCACCTTTTCCGTGATGAACTGGCCGTTGGTGAAGACCTGGAAATAGCAGTCCGGATGCGCCGCCAGCAGTTCAAGCAACTGCGGGTGCATGAACGGCTCGCCGCCGAGGATGCCAAAGAAAGCGTTCCCGTGCGCCTTGGCGTCGGCAATCGTGCGATTGAGGGTGTCTAGGTCGATGTCGTTGCGCTCGGCGGTGACATCCACCCAGCAACCCTGGCAGCGGAGGTTGCAGGTGTTGGTGATCGAAAGGTAGAGAAACGGCGGGAAATACTCGCCGCGCTTGAGCCGGCGCTTGAACCGTTCGACCGCCAGCAGGCCCTTCACGCCGAAGTTCCAGGCGAACTTCCGGAGGCAGCGGAAGTTGGCGGTACGCAGGGTGCGGAAGACGAGGGCGGGGAGCATGATCAGGTGGATTGGCTGGCGATCGCCGCCTGCGCCTTCGCCGCGGCTGCCTCGGCTTTGCGGGCGATTTCTTCCGGCGAGGGCGGGGGCATGAGCTTCAATTCCGATTCATCGAGCTGGGAATTCATGTATGTCCCTTCACAGGTCGTTGAACTCGTCCACCGACAAACCAAGCTCGCGGATAATGGTTCGCAGTGTGCCTTTCGGCACGTCTCCGGGATGGTTGGGAATCGGAATCGTCATGTCTTTGTCGGCAGAATAGTACACAGGATGGCGTCCGGTGCGGATCATCTCGAAACCTGCGCGCTTAAGTTTCTTCGCCAGTTCGCGGTGCGAGATGGGCACCAGCTTAGACATGAGCTGGGCGACGATAGATGTTCAGCCCCGCATAGCGCGGCTTCCGCAGCTTGGTGGCCGCGATCTTTTCCCGCGCTTCCAGGCAACTTTCGATGGCCTCTACTGTGTTGCGGTAACACTCTTTCAGCGTCTTGCCCCAGGCATAGCAGCCCCGGATCGCGGGCACCTCGGCGTTGAACATCCCGTCCTCGTCCTGGAAGTAGTTGATCTCGAATTCCTGAGGTTTCTTCATGACTGGATTGTGCTTTCGTTCGCCGGCCGTTTCAACGCCGCCTGCGCCTTCGCCGCGGCTTCCTCGGCCTTGCGGGCGATTTCCTCCGGCGAAGGCAGGCTCATCAACACCTCGGGTGGGATGTCACTGGCCAGGGCGGTGAGTTTGGCCAGGCATTTCTGCCGTTCGGTGAGCGCCTTGTCCGCGTCGCGTTCCTTGCTGAAGCGCGTCTTCGCCCGCTCGCTCCGGGTCCGCAGCAAGTCATACACGTCCCCGCCCAGCAGCGCGGAGATGTCGATCTTCATCTTCTCCCGGTTCAGGTCGGCGTCGCTGACTTCGTCGCCGTTGATGGGGCCGGCCTTGTATTTGGGGAACATGATGGCTGCTTCGGGGCAGACGCGCGAGCAGGCCGGGCAGTTGGTTTTGCAGTTGTCGTTATGCTGAACCTCAATGTGCCGGTCGGCATCGACGCCATACACGCCGAACAGGCAGAAGCTCAGGCACTGCATGCAGTTCGTGCAGCGTTGGTAATCGATGACCGGGAACCACGGCTTCCACTCGCCGGGCGCGGGCGCGGCGAATTCGCTGCGAGCGGCCTCGGCCTGGTCGGCGACGGTCGCTGGGTCGAGCCTGCCCCAACGCACGCAGGCGGCCGGGTCCGCGGCGGGCGGTCCGTCCTGCCAGCGGCCGACGACGAACAGCGGGCTGGCATCCGGCGGGGCCACGGGCCGCTCGGAACCGGCGCGGGTGACGCCGAAGCCGCGCTCGAGCAGCGTGCTCACGGCGGCGAAGCGGTCGGCGGCGGGCAGGGTGGCGGTGCCACCACCTTCAAACAGCACGACCCGCAAGGGAAGATCGGAGAGCGCCATGTCAGGAGGTGGGAACGAGGTTTGCCGGCGCGGCGTCGGGGGCATCGGCGGCGCTGACTTTGCCGGCGGGCAGGTTCGGGTTCAGGTCGGAGTTCAGCAAAGCTACGCCCACTTCGTCTGCCGACAGGGTGCGCATGTTCAGCACCTGGGTGGCGTCCGGCGCCAGCGCGGCATCGGCTGCCGCGAACAGCCACTTCACCGCCCGCGGATAACAGGCTGCAATCTTCAGCGGTCCGGCGGCGGCCAGGCGCTTCAACGACGGGTCGCGTCGCGCGGAAAGCTCGCAGAGGTCGGGCACGGCCTCGAAGGGCAGGTTCGACGCGCAGAGCTTTTTCAGCACCTCGGTTTTGACCTCGGGCGGCACCACTTGGGCGTAGCGGCAGTGGCAGTAAAGGATGCTTGGCGCGTTGGGGGCAGACGGACTCATGCTGAGGCCAGTTCGGCGTTGGTGACACGGTGGGTCGGGGTGGGGCGGCCCGGACGGAAATGCTCGACGTGATCGAGGCGGACCGCCAGGCCGGGATGCCGCCCCGGCAGCGCCGCGACGGCAGCTTCGACCGCGGCCCGCAGGTCCGCCGGATCGGCTTCGGCGCGGAGGTTGAGCACGAGTTCGCCCGCTTCGGCCGGCTCGTCGAGCGTGAAACCGCGCTCGGGCACGTAGTCGCTGCGCACGAGGCTTACGGCAGCAATGCCGCCCAAACCCGCATCCGGGCTGAAGGTCATCTTGAGGTGGGCGATCTCGGCACCGCCCAGGCCGCGGCGCAATTCCTCGGCTAGCCCGCGGAGCAGCGCATTGGCGTCGAAGGCGGCCGCGCTCCGGAGCTCGATCGTGGCGTTGAGCCAGCCGAGCAACGCCTCGCCCTCCGCATAAAGATCGTAATCCACTGCCATGACCGGGCGGGTGGTTTGGTCGGTCGTGAGGAGGTGGTCGAACCAGGCGTCGATTCCCGCGCCGGTGTGGACCGAGACGGAGCGGATTTCTTTGCCGGGGAATTCCTCGCCCAGCCGGTTTTGCAGCCGCGCCAGCCGCGCCAGGTCAAGCAGGTCCGTCTTGGTGATGACCAGCAGATCGGCTTCCTCGGCCTGTTTGCGCCAGATGTAGAGCACCTTGTCGGAAAACTTCCGCGCGGGGGCCAGCCCGAAGACTTGTTCGGCGCGCACGGGATCGACCAGCACGCTCAACGGGGCGATGCGGAATCGGTCGCCGTAAATGCGGCGCAACGGATAGGTCACCGTCGCCACCAGGTCGGTGCAACTGCCCACCGGCTCGGCCACGAAGGCCTCGGGCCGGCTCGCGGCGTCGAGCTTCCGGGCGGCGTCCACCAGCGAGTTGAAGCGGCAACAAAAGCAGCCGCCGGGAATCTCCTCGGTGGCGAAGCCGCGGGCGCGGAGCAGGGCGGTGTCCACCAGATTGCTGCCCTGGTCGTTGGTGATCAGCCCCACGCGCAGGCCATCACGGGCGAGCCGCTGGGCCAGCGCGGCCACGGCGGTGGTTTTGCCGGCGCCAAGGAAGCCGCCGATCATGAAATAGCGGGCCGCTTGGGGTTTGTGGGTTACAGGTTGGGAGTTCATGTAGCGATGGGTGTTTGAAGGTTGGAGTAAAGGCAAAGATTCTTCGCGCTGAGCCAACTCGGCCTGCTGAGCGTAAGCCGCACGGAAGACGTAGCGATAGACCCCACCGCCCAGCAGGCCGCCGAGCAACGGGGCCACGACGTAAACCGTCAGCCAGCCCGAACCGTTGACGCGGAAGGGAACGCTTCCCCAACCGGCCAGCGCCGAAAAAATCCGCGGCCCCAGATCCCGCGCGGGGTTGAAGCAGGCCATCGTGAGCGGCCCCAACAAGGAAATCAGCAGCGTAACGGTCAGGCCAATCGTCACCGCCGTGAGCGCCTGCGGACGAGCCTGGTTGCGCTCGTCGGTCACGCCGCAGATGACCAGCAACAGGACCGTCGTTCCGATCACTTCCGCGCCAAAGGCGGCGGCGGGCGACATGATTTCGCGCTTCACCGGTGTCAGCGGTTGGCCGCCGGGATTGGGGAAAAACTCGCCGAAGATCATTGCGCTCGCCTCGCTGCCGGGCTGTCCGCGCACGATGCCGTGGGTCTGCTCATAGGCGCGCAAGGCGCCGCCAAAAACGCCGTAGAGCACGGCGGCGCCCAGAAACGCTCCCGCCAGTTGAGCCCCGATGTAGGGCAATACCCGCCGCTTCGGAAATGCCGTCCACGCGGCGAGGCTCACCGTCACAGCGGGATTCAGATGGGCGCCACTTAACGCCCCGGTCAGGTAGATCGCGATGGCAATCCCCAGTCCCCAGACGATCGCCACCTGAAATACACCGACTTGGGCGCCGGTCAGCACCGCGGCGCACGCGCTGCCGCAACCGAAGAACACCAGCAGGAAGGTGCCCACCAGTTCGCCCAACAGCCAGCCAGGGAAAGCTTTCATGCTTCGAATTCGCCAGTATTCCGCCGGGCCATAATGCGGTCGATTGTGGCGCTGAGCAAAACCTGATACGCGTTCACGTCGAGGCAGCGGGCATCGGGTTCGCCCTCGAATTCGTAGAGCCAGCCGGCGTAAGGATCGTGAGCGAGGCGTTCCAGACTATCCCGCAACGCCGGGTTGCCCGCGACAAACGTGCCGCGGCCGACACAATAAATGTCGCTGATGGCCTTGAACCCTTCGATGGTTCCGACGATGTCCCCCGTCCGGATCGCGGCTCCCGGCTGGCACGCAAACTGGACATCCACCAGTTCACCCAGCATCCGCAACGCGAACTGGGTGTAACCCACCCGCCAGCGATCGGCGGCGGAATCGCCCCTGCCCGCCTGGGCCAACCAACTGTGCGAGTGGGTGTAAAGATGCGACGTCGGCAGTCGGGTCGCAAATGTCGCGCGTTTGTACAGTACCGTTGGTGTCACAACGTCGCCAAGCTAGCGGCGATTCCGTGAGCGCTGCAAGCCAACGATCCCGGAAAACTCGCGTGCGGCCCCGCCCCGGGATAACCTCCGACCGTGCGCTATTTCGATCACAATGCCACTTCGCCGCTGTGCGTCGCCGCACGCCAGGCGTGGCTGACCGCTGTCGAGCGTTTCCCGGCCAACCCGTCCAGCCCGCACCGGCTCGGCGCGCGGGCCGACGCCGCGTTGAACGACGCCCGCCAGTCCGCCGCCGCCTGGCTGGGCGCCTCGCCATTCGACCTGGTCTGGACCTCCGGCGCCACCGAGGCCGCGAATGCGGTGATGCACCACGCGGCTCAGGCAGGCGACGGCGAGGTCTGGCTTTCGGCCATCGAGCACCCTTGCATGATCGCCGCCGCCCGCCGCTGGTTCGGCCCGCGCGTGCATCCCATCCCGGTGACGCGGGACGGCGTCGCCGACTTGAACTCGTTGACCGACCGGCTCCGGCACAGCCGGCCCGCCCTCGTGTCCATCATGC
>JAKCAB010000379.1:0-494 GCA_021839785.1 bacterium
TCTATTCTCGTCGTCGCATGGAATCGGCACCGCAACTGCCCTGGGCTCCCGGCCAACGCCACGTCGTCACCGTGGACGATCTCGCCTTTGGTGGCGAGGGCGTCGCCCGCCTGGGCGAATTTGTCGTGTTCGTGCCGTTTGCCCTGGTCGGTGAGGAGGTGGAGGTGGAACTGGTCGAAGTGAAACGCCGGTTCGCGCGCGCGCGCCTGCTCGCAGTCCGCCGGCCCTCGCCGCTGCGGGTCCAACCGCGGTGCCCGCACTTCGGCGAGTGCGGCGGCTGCCAATACCAGCACCTGGTTTATGAGGAGCAACTGCGCGTCAAACACAAACAGGTCGGCGATTTGCTGGAGCGCCTGGGCGGGTTCGCCCGCGCGGTCGTCGCGCCGGTCAAGCCTTGCCCGGCGCCGTACGGGTACCGGAACCGGATCATGATCCGGAGCCAGTGGAACAAGCCCGAGCAACGGCTGGTGATTGGATTTCTACGGCACGATTGC
>JAKCAB010000379.1:504-5289 GCA_021839785.1 bacterium
GGCCTGGTGGTGGACCTCGAGGAATGCGCCATCGCCGAACCGTTGTTGAACGAGCAAATCCGCCGCGTCCGGGCGCACCCGCCCCCGAAAGGCGGGTTGAAAGCGGTGCTGCGCATTCAGCCCGAGGGTTGGGAATTGCCGCGGGATTCTTTCTTCCAAAACAACTTTCACCTGCTGCCAGAATTGGTGGCCACCGTGCGCGAACGCCTGCAGGCGGCGGGCACGCGGTATCTCGTGGACGTGTATTGCGGCGTCGGCTTCTTCGCGCTGGAGCTGGCGGACCTGGTCACCGCCTTTGCCGGCGTGGAACTGGATCGACTGGCGATCCAGGCGGCCCGGCGCAATGCCGAGGCGCGCGGCGCGACCAACGGCGAGTTCCTGGCCGGCCAAGCGGAGGAGCTGTTACCCGCCTTGCTGGCCCGGTTTCCCGCGGCGGCCAGCAGCCTGATTTTAGACCCGCCGCGCCGTGGCTGTGTGCCGGCTTCGCTGACGGCGTTGCGCGCGGCCGGGCCGCAACAAATCTTGTACGTTTCGTGCCATCCGGCCACGCTGGCGCGGGATTTGAAGGCGCTGTGCGCCGAAGGACGCTACCGGCTCGAACAGGTGATTCCATTAGACATGTTCCCGCAAACGCAACACGTCGAGTGCGTGGCCGACCTGCGTCGGGCTGCGGAAGCCGCCGTTCCGCCCGCCGAGGCACTGTAGCCTTGCCAGGCGGGAGCCCTTCGTTTCAACTATGCCAACCACTGCCTGACCTTTTATGGATGACTCCGATAAACCATCATTGGGCTTCGTGCAACGGAAGCTCCCCTGGATCGCGGCGGCCGCGGGACTGCTGCTTTACCTGGTCACCCTCGACCATTGGGTGCGCCTGGACAGCCTGCCCGTGGTGGCCAAGATCACCGGATGGGATTGGACGCCCACGCTGTATGCGCCGCTGCATTTTCTGCTGACCTATCCCTTCCGCTGGCTGCCGCACGGAATCCAACTGGTGGCGTTGAACGGACTGTCCGCCGTGCTCGCCGCCGCCACGCTCGGCCTGCTGGTGCGCTCGGTCTCGCTGCTGCCGTACGATCGCACGCGGGAGGCGCGCATCCGCGAGCGCAGCGAAGGCGCGTTGCTGAGCATTCGGCTGGCCTGGGTGGGGCCGGCCTTCGCCGGTTTGATCTGTGCGCTCCAACTCAGTTTCTGGGAGCACGCCACGGGCGCCACCGGCGAAATGCTGGACCTGCTCTTGTTCGCCTACGTCATCCGGTGCCTGCTGGAATTCCGCCTCGACGGACGCGAAAGCTGGTTGCTGCGGATGGCGTTCGTGTATGGCCTGGCGGTCACGAACAACTACGCGATGATTGCCTTCTTCCCGTGTTTCCTGTTCGCCGTCGCGTGGATCAAGGGGCTTGGCTTCTTCAACCTCGGTTTCCTGGGCCGGATGTTGGGTTGCGGGCTGGCCGGTCTCCTGCCGTATTTCGTGCTGCCGATCGCGGCGGTGGCGGGCGGCGCCGAGTCGGACGTGGGTTTCTGGGGGTACCTGGGCGCGGTGCTGGCGAACCAGAAGACCTCGCTGGCCTCGTTTCCGCCGTGGATCATCCTGCTGTTGTCCCTGACCTCGCTCCTGCCCGTGCTCCTGATGGGTGTGCGTTGGGCGGTGGCCGAAGGCGACACCAGCCGGGCGGGGGTGGTGATGGCGGCGTTCATCACGCGGTTCATGCACGTCGTGATGCTGGCGGCGGCCGTGTCGCTGTTCTTCGAGCCGATCTGGGACCCGCGTTCGCTGGGCTTCGGTCTGGCGCTGCTGCCGTTTTACTACCTGGCGGCCTTGGCGGCGGGATATTACGCGGGGTACCTGCTGTTGGTGTGCCAGGAAGCCGCGGGGCGGACCAGGCACCGCAGTTCGCCGGGAATGCGGTTTTTGAACCGGCTGATCGCCGGCGCCACCCTCATCGTCGTCGCCGGCACGCCGTTCTTCATGGTGTACCGCAACGCGCCCGCGATCCGGCAAAGCAGCAGCGGCTGGTTGCGGCAATACGCGGAGTCGCTCGTCCATTCCCTGCCGGCCGAGAGCAGTTATGTGCTCAGCGACAACCGCACCGATTTGCTGTTGTTGGAGGCCGCCTTGCACCAGAACGGGAATCGGGATCAGCACGTGCTGCTCGCCTCCCGGCTCATGCCGTACAAGCTGTACCACCAGGAATTGACGAAACGCTACGGCGCCCGCTGGCCATTCGGCCCGCTGCTCGAATCCGCGAGCGACATGATCGACACCGCTTCGTTGACGCGCCTGGTGGGCGATCTGGCGCAGTCCAACAAGGTCTTCTACCTGCACCCCAGCATGGGCTATTACTTCGAGGCGGTGGAGGCGGTGCCGGTGGGCATGGTTTACCGGCTGGTGCCCCGGCCGGCCGATTCGCTCAAGCCGCGGGCGCTCTCCGCGTCCGAAGTGAACGCGAACGAGCAGTTCTGGGAGGCGCACCAGCCGGCCTTGGACCGGTTGCCGCCGCTTGACCAGGCGGCTTCCGTGGACGTGCGTTACGTCGATTCGTCTTACTCTCGCGACCTCGTGTTTTGGGGCACTGCCTTGGAGCGCCAAGGCGAGTCCCCAAAGGCCCGGCGCTGGCTTGAACTGGCGCTGCGGTTGAATCCACGGAACATCGTCGCCCGAAACAACCTGGCCTTCAACGACGACCTCCGCACCGGGAAGATTCCGCCGCTGGACGCTCCCCTGCCCGATTTCCTCAAAGACGAACGCCGGGGATGGGACCAACTGCTCCTCGAAGACGGCCCGGTGGACGGCCCGCAACTCACCTACCGGTTGGGCCTGATCTATGTCCGCGGCGCCTTGTTCCGGCAGGCCTTGAACGAATTCCAGCGGGTGCGCGCGCTGCTCCCGAACGACCCGCAGGCGCAGTTGTGGGAAGGCAGCATGGAGGCGATGGTGCGCTTCAGCAACGGCGACGTGGCGGCGGCGGAGTCGCAGGCCCTGGACTTGCACAAACGCTACCCGAAGGACGACAACGTGCTGGAGACGCTCACGCAGATTTACCTCCACACCAATCGCTTCACCAACGCCCTGGCGACCGTCGAAGCGCAGTTGCAGCTTGACCCGAACAATGCCCGTGCCTTGCTGAACAAGGCCGCGATCTGCATCCAGATCAAAGATTACGAGCGGGCGCTCCCGCCGTTGAACACGCTCCTGGCCCAACAACCCGACAACAGCGCGGCCTTGATGAACCGCGCCATCGCCAACCTCCAAAGCGGCAAGCTGCAGGACGCCGGGCGTGACTACGAGGCGCTGCGCAAATTGATGCCGGAGTACTACGCGGTTTATTACGGCCTGGGCGAAGTCGCCTACCGCCTGAAAGACAAGGCCACCGCGCTCCGCGAATACGAGATCTACCTCAAGTACGGCGACAAGACTTCCGACGAGTACAAGCAGGTGGAGAAACGCGTGCAAGAATTGAAGGGCGGCGCCTAGCCGCCGGCGACATGCGGGTCACGCACGTCATCACCCGGCTGATCGTTGGTGGCGCCCAGGAAAACACGATCGCTTCGGTGCTGGGCTTGCGGGAACGCCCCGGTCTCGAAACGCGGTTGATCGCCGGCCCCACGACCGGACCGGAAGGATCCTTGGAGGCGCTGGTCGCCAACCAGCCGGGTTTGCTCACCCAGGTGCCTTCGCTGATCCGCGCCGTGCATCTTGGCTCCGATTGGGCGGCGTACCGCGACTTGCGCCGCATTTTCCGCCAATCCCGGCCGGACATCGTCCACACCCACAGCGGCAAGGCGGGAATTCTGGGCCGACTGGCCGCCCGCGCGGCGGGCGTGCCGATCATTGTTCACACCATTCACGGCCCTTCGTTCGGGCCCTTTCAAGGCGCGGCCGCCAACCTGGTCTTTCGCACGGCCGAGCGCTTCGCCGGCCGCGTCACCACGCATTTTGTCGTGGTCGCCCACGCCATGACCGACCAATACCTGACCGCGGGCATCGGCCGGCGGGAACAATACACGCGCATCCTCAGCGGCTTTCCGTTGGAGCCATATCTGACGGCCCAGAACGACCCGGCCTGGCGCGCCCGCCTCGGCCTGGCGCCGACCGATTTCGTCGTCGGCAAGATCGCGCGCCTGTTCAAACTGAAAGGTCACGACGACCTCTTCGCCGTGGCGCCCGAACTGGTCCGGCAATGCCCGCAAATGAAGTTCCTGCTCGTCGGCGACGGCGAATGGCGGGCGCGGTTCGAGGCGCTCGCTCGCCAGACCGGCCTGACCAAGCACGTGGTCTTCGCCGGCCTGGTGCCGCCCGCCGACGTGCCCCGGTACGTCGGCGTCATGGACGCGCTGGTGCACCTGTCGTTCCGCGAAGGCCTGCCGCGCGCGTTGCCGCAAGCGCTCGCCGCCGGCAAGCCCGTCATCGCCTACGATTGCGATGGCGCCCGCGAAGTGTGCCTGGAGGGCGAAACCGGTTTTCTCGTCCCGGCCGGCGATCGCGCCACGCTCGCGCAACGTCTGCTGACCCTGGCCGGCGACCGCGCGCGGGGCGCCCGCATGGGCGCGCGCGGACGAGAGTTGGTGCGGGAATCATTCTCGGTCCAACGCCTCGTGGATGAACTCCACCGGCTTTACCTGCAATTGGCCGAACGTTGCGGGTTGCCAGCCCAAAAGACCGATGCCGGCTGAAATGGAGTCACAGATGACTTTTCCCTTCACCGTTTACACGCTCGCGGTGCTCGGCGGTCTCGCGACCTCGGCCGTGGCGGTGCCGCTTTGGCGGGCGTGGTGCCAGCGCACTGG
>JAKCAB010000631.1 GCA_021839785.1 bacterium
GATCTTGGTCCAGTTGCCGAAAAAAGAGGCGGGCCTAGGCATGGCCTTCGGCGGGGCCACGGCCGACGCGCTGTTTGGCGCCGGTTCCGGCACGGTGCTCAGCCGCTGGACCAAATACAGCACCGGGATTTTCCTGGTGCTTTCGCTGGTGTTGTCCGTGATGCGCAACCACCAGGCGCGCGCCAGCGGGAGCAACATCGCCCGCGAACTGGAGCGGCAGGCCCAGGCCGCGGCCACGGCTTCGCCCGCGCCGACCAACGCCGCGCTTCAGTTGCCCGTATTTCAAACGACCAACGCGGCTTCGACGTCGGCAACCAACGTGCCGGTGGCGCCCGTCACGAATGCCTCGAAGCCGACGGTCGCGCCCGCGACGAATCCGCCTCCGGCGACCAACCCCGCCCCGACGGCGCCGGCTCCGGGCAAATAACCGCCCGCATGGCCGTTTTTCGCGACGCCCCCGGTTCACTGCCGGGGGCGTTTTGCTTGGCGGAGCGTGACGCCACTGCCGCCCGCGTCGCGCGGGTGTCGCTGTTCGCGTTGGGCCTGGCCATCGCGTTGGCGTTGGCGGGCTGTGGAAAATCTGCGCCCGCCGCCGACCTGACCATCGTCAACGGCCCCGAGCCCGAATCGCTGGACCCGCACCTGGTCACCGGCCAGGCTGACGGCCGGATCGCGCTCTCGTTGTTTGAAGGTTTGACGCGGTACGATCCCATAACCGCGCGGGCCATTCCCGGCCTCGCGGAACGCTGGGACATTTCCCCAGACGGCCGGACCTACCAGTTTTATCTCCGCACGAACGCCGCGTGGTCCACCGGCGAGCCGATCGTGGCGGACGATTTCGTCTATTCCTGGCGGCGCATCCTCGACCCGACCACGGCCAGCGAGTACGCGGGCGTGCTGTTTTACGTGAAAAACGGCGAGCCTTTCGCCACTGGCAAATTGAAGGACTTCTCGCCGGTCGGCGTGCACGCCCGAAGCCCGCACCAGCTCGAGGTGGAACTCGAAAGCCCGACGCCATTCTTCCTCGATTTGGCCGCGTACCAACCCTTCGCGGTGGTGCCGCGCAAAATGATCGAGCGGTACGGCGACCGCTGGCTGCACGCCCGCCCGTTCATGGCCAGCGGCGCGTACACGCTGGATTTCTGGCGGCTCAACGACCGCGTGCGCCTGCGCCGGAATCCGCATTACTGGGATGCCGCCCACACGCGCAGCGAGGTGGTGGACCTGCTGACGTGCACCTCGCCCGCCACGGCGCTCAACCTCTTCGTCACCCACGCGGTGGACGTGGTCTGGGACAAGGAACTCGTGCCGACGGACCTCGTGGATTTGCTGCGCCAACGGCCGGATTTCCACACCTACCCGTCGCTGGGCACCTATTTCATCCGCTGCAACGTGACCCGCAAACCGTTTGACGATCCCCGCGTGCGCCAGGCGTTCGCAATGGCGACCGACAAACGGCGGATCGTGGAGCGCCTGACCCGCGGCGGCGAGCGCATCGCCGGCTCGCTGACCCCGCCGGGCATCACCAACGCTGGCGGCATGTACCAACCGCCGGCCGGTCTGCCGTTCGACCCGGACCGCGCGCGCGCGTTGCTGGCCGCCGCGGGCTACCCGGAAGGGCGCGGTTTCCCGCCGGTGATTTACACGTACAACACGGCGGACATGCACCGGAAGATCGGCGTGGAACTGCGCGACATGTGGCGGCGCGAGCTGGGCGTCACCGTCGAGTTGAAACAGTTGGAGTGGAAAAGCTACTTCCGCGCGCAGTCGATGCTCGACTACGACCTGATCCGCAGCAGTTGGATTGGCGACTACAACGACCCCAACACGTTTCTCGACCTGTTTCTCAGCGACAACCCCAACAACCGCACCGGTTGGAAATCGCCCGCGTACGACGCCGGCCTGCGCGCCGCGAACGCGGAACTGGATCCGGCGGCGCGGCTGCGCCGCTTGCGCGAGGTCGAGCGGCTCCTGGTCGAGACCGAGGCGCCGATCGTCCCGCTCTTTTTCTACGTGGGCATGGAGTTTTACGACACCGCACGCGTGGCGGGGCTTTACTCGAACCTCCGCTCGGAGCACCCGCTGCGGACGATTTATCGGCGGGACCGGCCGCAGCCGTAACCAAGGTTTGGGCAGCGGACAAAAAAGATTTGCTTTTACGCCTTTGCCTGAAGGCGGCGTTGGCCTACGTTCAGGCCGCGCGTCGGTTTCCGACGGACTTCCCCCCGGGTGCACAGGGCGCCGGTCTGGTGAATCCTCTCGTTCCTGCCGCGAACGGTTCGCCATCCTTCGATGGGAACCCCGGTAAAGACTATCATGCACCCGAAGATCATTCAGGGCGGGATGGGCGTTGCCGTGTCAGGTTGGAACCTGGCGCGGACCGTTTCGCTCTTGGGCCAACTGGGCGTGGTTTCCGGCACCGCGCTGGCCGTCATCCTGGCCCGTCGCCTCCAAATGGGCGACCCCGGCGGCCACCTGCGCCGCGCGCTCGACCAGTTCCCAATCCCCGCGGTCGCCGAGCGCGTGTACCGGCAATACCACGTGCCGGGCGGCAAAGCGTCCACGCAGCCATTCCGGCTGACGGCCATGCCGACGCTCCGGCCCGGCCCCGCCTTCGTGGAATTGACCGTGGTGGCCAACTTCGTGGAAGTCTTCCTCGCCAAGGAGGGCCACAATGGCCTCGTCGGGGTGAACCTGCTGGAAAAAATCCAACTGCCGACGCTGCCCTCGCTTTATGGCGCCATGCTCGCGGGGGTGGATTACGTGTTGATGGGCGCCGGCATTCCGCGGGCAATTCCGGGAATTTTGGACCGCTTCGCGCGCGGCGAACCGGCCGACTTGCGCGTGGACGTGGAAGGCGCGTTGGCCGGCGAGGAGTTTGTCAACGCGTTCGACCCGGCTGGTCTGGGCTTGGGTGGAATCGAACTCAAGCGTCCGCGCTTCCTGGGCATCGTGGCCTCGGCCACGCTCGCCATGACGCTGGCCCGCAAGTCCAGCGGGCGCGTGGACGGGTTCGTGGTGGAAGGCGAGACCGCGGGCGGCCACAACGCCCCGCCGCGCGGCCCGCTCCAACTCACCCCTGCCGGCGAACCGATTTACGGGCCGCGCGACGTGCCCGATCTGGTCAAGATCGGCGAACTGGGCTTGCCGTTCTGGCTGGCGGGATCGTTCGGCCAGGAGGGCAAATTGGCCGAGGCCTTGCGGCTCGGGGCGGCGGGCATCCAGGTGGGCACGGCCTTCGCCTTCTGCGAGGAATCCGGCATTCACCCTGACCTGAAGCGCCAGGCCATTGCCTTGAGCCGCGCGGGACAGGCGCGCGTCTTCACCGATCCCGTGGCGTCGCCGACCGGGTTTCCGTTCAAGGTGGTGCAAATGCCCGGCACGCTCTCCGAGGCAGCCAAGTACGCCGGCCGCCCCCGAATCTGCGACCTCGGCTACTTGCGGCACCTGTATCGGAAGGCGGACGGCACCGTGGGCTATCGCTGTCCGGCGGAGCCGATCGAGGATTTCATCAAGAAAGGCGGCACCCGCGAGGAAACGGTCGGCCGCAAGTGCGTCTGTAACGGGCTGCCGACGACCGTCGGCTTGGGGCAGGTCCGGCCAGACACCGTGGACGAACTGGCCTTGATGACCGCCGGCAACGATGTCGCCCACATCGCCCGTTTTGCCGCGCCGGATCGCGACGGCTACTCGGCCGCGGACGTGGTAGCGCGGTTGCTCGCAGGTTGCGAACCTGTAGATCTCGCGCCGACGGTCGAGCCAGAACCGGTTCCTACTTTAGCGCCCCAGCCAGTGCCGGTGTTGGCTTGAAGTGCCGGCCGAATCGCCGGCCTTCAGAGCGTCTTCATCACCTTGGCCGCCGCGCTCACGGTCTTTTCGATGTCCGCGGCCGTGTGCGCCGTGGAGATGAACCCGGCCTCGAACTGCGATGGCGCGAGGTACACGCCCGCGTCGAGCATCCCGTGGAAGTAGCGCTTGAAGCGCTCGCGGTCGCTTTTCATCGCGTCGGCCAGGTTGTGCACCGGCTCGGCGGTGAAGTAGCCACAAAACATCGAGCCGCAGCGGTTGAACTGCACCGGCACGCCGGCGGACTTCGCGGCGTCGCGCAAACCCGCTTCCAGCGCGGCGCCCAATTCCTCCAGCTTCCGGTACGCCTCGCCCGCCTGTAGTTCTTCCAAGGCGGCGAGACCGGCGGCGAGGGCGAGTGGATTGCCGCTGAGCGTGCCCGCCTGGTACACCGGGCCGACCGGCGCCAGGCAATCCATGATGTCCGCCCGCCCGCCAAACGCCCCCACCGGCAGGCCGCCACCGATGATCTTCCCAAAACAGGTCAGGTCCGGCCGGATGTTGAAACGTTCCTGCGCGCCGCCGGCGGCGAGGCGGAAGCCGGTCATAACTTCGTCGAAGATGAGCAGCGCGCCGTTCGCCCGCGTGATTTCGCGCACGAACTCGAGGAAGCCGGGCCGCGGCAGGTACAGACCAGCATTGCCGGGGACCGGCTCGATGATGACGCCGGCGATCTGGCCCGCATTGGCGGCAAACGCGGACCGCAGCGCGGCGGGATCGTTGAACGGCACCACCAGCGTGTGGCGGGCGAAATCCGCCGGCACACCCGCGCTGTCCGGGTTGCCGAAGGTGAGCGCGCCGGACCCGGCCTTGACCAGCAGCGAATCCGCGTGGCCGTGATAGCAGCCGTCGAACTTGACGATCTTGTCGCGCTTCGTGAAGCCCCGCGCCAGCCGGATGGCGCTCATGCACGCCTCGGTGCCGGAGTTGCACATGCGGACTTTTTCCACGCTCGGCACCAGCGCGCAGATCAGCTTGGCCATCGTGACCTCGAACGGATTGGGAATGCCGAAGCTGGTGCCGTGGTCGGCGGCGGCTTTGACCGCAGCGATGATTTTCGGGTGCGCGTGGCCCAAAATGGCGGGGCCCCAGGTGCCGACGTAATCCACGTACTCGTTGCCGTCCACGTCCCAGATGTGGGCACGCGCGGCGCGGTTCACAAAAAAAGGGTGGCCGCCCACGGCGCGAAACGCGCGCACGGGCGAGTTGACCCCGCCGGGGATGAACTTCAGGGCCTCGGCAAACAGGGCTTCGGATTGGACTCGGTTCATGATCGGAGAATCGGACGCGGATGGGCAGTTGCGTGCGCGGGCACGGTCAGAGGTTGATTTGAGCCAACGAAACGGTGAAGCCAGGCAGGAGCTTCGATTTGGCGGTCTGGCCCGCGGTCGCTTTCGAGTGCAAACGGAAAGCACCCTTGGCGAGCGCG
>JAKCAB010000238.1 GCA_021839785.1 bacterium
GTGTCCACCGCGGCTTCGCCGGTGGTTTCCGGGGACATCGTTTATTGCTCGGCCGGCTATGGCGTGGGCACCGGCGCCTACCGGATTGCCAAGGAAGGCGACCGGTGGACCTCGACGGAAATCTGGCGGATCACCGGCGACGAGTTGGCGAATCATTGGAGCACGCCCGTCGTGAAGGACGGCTACGTGTACGGCATTTACGGCTTCAAACAATATGGCAAGGCGGCTTTGAAATGCCTCGAACTCGCGACCGGCAAGGAGAAGTGGTCCGAGCTAGGCTTCGGCCCCGGCGGCGTGATCCTGGCTGACGGGCAACTGGTGGTGCTCAACGATCGCGGCGAAGTGGTGCTGGTGGCGCCGCAGCCGGACGGCTACCGGGAACTCGCCCGCACGAAGGCGGTGAGCGGCAAGTGCTGGAATCATCCCGTGGTGAGCGGCGGCCGCATTTACGCGCGCAGCACCACCGAAGGCGCCTGCCTGGACGTGACGCCCGCCATCGCTGAGCGAGGCCGGTAGTGGGCGACACCGCCCAACTTTGAAGCTGATGCGAGACGGCCTGGCCTTGCCAAGGCGGGCGGGCCTTCTTAGTCTGCGCGCGACTTAAAACTCAATTCATTCCATGAAACGATTCGTCCTCACCCTCTGTGCCATCGCCTGTTCGCTGTTCGTCCTGAGTGTCTCCGCCGCCGAAGCGCAAAAGAAGCCTGCCCGGTCCGCGGCGCGCGGGTCCGTGGTGCACGTCGTGTCCTTCAAGTTCAAAGCCGACGCCGGCGTGGCCAAGATCAAGGAAGTGGAACAGGCGTTCGCCGCGCTCAAACAAAAAATCCCGCAAATCGTCTCGTACGAGTGGGGCACCAACATCAGCCCGGAGAACCTCAACAAAGGCTTCACGCACGCGTTCGTGCTCACCTTTAAGAATGCCGTTGACCGCGACGCCTACCTCGTTCATCCGGCGCACAAGGAGTTCGGCAAGCTGGTGGGGCCGGTGCTCGACGACGTGTTCGTCGTGGACTTCGTCGCTAAAAAGAAATAGCTGCCCCCAGCGAGCTTTCGGCCTGGTTCAGCCGGTCTTTCCTCCGATGGGAGCGAAAGAATGGCCGGTGGTGGGAGGCTCGGTAGTCAGCGCTTGAAAGCAAGCTCCACCACCAGCGCCGCGAGCGTGAGGACCAGCATCAAGCCGGCCGGCATGAACTTCTTGGTCTTCAGGAACCGCATCAGAAAGACGACCAGGAGCGCGGCCTGGAGTGCGAGTACGATCTCCGTTCCTCTTGGCACGGGCGCGTAGGCGCACACGGCCAGCGCCACGGCGAAAACTGTGGACGTGATGAGCGACACTTTGCTGCCAGCCTTGAGGTAGCCCATCAGGCCGCCGGCCAGCAGCAGAACGATGTACACCGGCAAAACGTAGGACATCATGCGCGCGGGAGCTTCGGTCACGCCTCCCGGACTTCCAAGGACAGAATCTCGCCCGGCTCGCATTCGGCGCGAACCTCGAACGGCCGGCAACACACTTCACAGTCAGTGATGAACCGGGCGGACGGCTGGCTGGTATCCACCACCAGGACATTCAACTGGCCGCAAAACGGACACGGCGCGTTTTCGGTGACTTCCATTCCCAGGTTTTCCCTTCGCCGGAAGCCGGCTACGCGGCCGCGGGATCGCTTTGCATCACTCCCAAGGTATTGCCCTCCGTGTCCTTGAGATAAGCCAGCCAGCCCACGCCCGGAATGGCCGTCTTGGGCATCGCGATCCGACCGCCGAGGCCGCTGACCTTGCCCAGCAGCGCATCCAGCGCGTCGGTCTCCACGGTGCAGACAAACGCATTCACACACTGACCTTCGGCCAGCGGCGGCCCCTGTCGTGGCAGCAGACCGCCGTTGATACCAGGTTGGTTCTTGGCGCCCGTGCTAATCAACCAGTATGGCACCGGCCCGGCCCAGCGGGTGAACGTCCAGCCAAAGAGTTCGCGATAGAAATGCTTCGCGCGCTCGGTGTCGCCGGCGTGAATCTCGAAGTGGGTGACTCGATTCATAGGCAATGGTGGGGGAAGCTAACGCAAAAAGGAGCGACCCGCCAACAGCATGGCTGCCGACGGGTCGCAAAGCCGAAACCAGCGGGCCGTTCAGGCGAGCGTCTTGCGCAGGAACTTCAAACCCTTGCGTGCGATGTCTTCCTGGCTCGGCTCGATCTGACGCCAGATGGCCGCGGCAGCAGCAATAATCTTCACGTCCTTGGTAAACGACTCGATCACCACCCCGCCGTCATACTTGGCGGCTTTCAGGGCCTTGGCAATCCCAGCCCAGTCGATGTGGTCGTTGCCGGGCGTGCCGCGATCGCTGCCGCAGGCGTGGAAGTGGCCGATAAGCTTGCCCGCTTTCTTGATGGCCGCCGGCTGGAACTTCTCCTCGATGTTCATGTGGAACGTGTCGAGGTGGATCTTCAATGCCGGACTCCCCACGTCCTTGATGAGTTGCAACACCTGATCGACGGTGTTGATGAAGTCGGTCTCGAAACGGTTGAGCGGCTCCACGCAAATGGCGATGCCTTTCTTGGCGGCGTGCTTGCAGAGCGGTTTCAAATTCTTCACCACCGTCTTCCATTGCTGCTTTTGCGCCGCGGGCTCCTCCGCGTTCCGGCGGCCCACCGCCGAATAGACTGGCCCGGCCACCACCGGCGCACCGAGAATCACCGCCTGGTCGATCAACGCCGTGATGTACTGCTTGGAATTTTCTTGGGCCTCGGGCGTGCCGCGCAGGTCCCGATCGAGTCCGAACGCGCCACAGACCGAGCAACAGGCCAGCCCGGCCTTGTCGAGTTCCGACCGGACGTAGGCCGGATCGATGGCCGCCGGATCGTCGATCGCGATCTCGACCGAGTCGAAGCCCCACTTCTTGAAGGTCGGGAACCATTTCGTGCTTTCGTTGGTGAACGGGAACGTGAACAGGAAGGAATTGATGCCGAATTTCATAATGGTTGTACTTGCGCGGAGGCTAAGGACTCATCACCGGGTGTCAAAGGATTTTGCCGCGCGAGCCTTGCATTTCAAGCGATCGGGCGGTTCAACCCGGCCTCAAGTCGGGACCGCCCGCCTCCGCAAAGGTGAAGGCCGGCTGGGAAACTGGCGCGCCGGCGAATCAAGCCGACGCGGCGCGCCGACTTCCCAGTCGGCTTACCGCCCTGCCTAATTCCAAATCGTCGCCATGAGTCCCGCACCGTTTGTAAGCCGGTTAGGAAACCGGCGCGCCAGCGGTTGGACGGGGTCGCCGCGAGGGTACATCTTCGGCAGCATGGCAATCGAACTGCGTTTTCGCCAAACCGGCACGATCCAATCCGCAACGTGAATCTGCTCAACCCAGGTTATCTGTTCGCCTCGCTGTTCTGGGGCTCCGTCGGTCTGGGCTATTTCGTTTACGGCAAGCGCGCGCAATCCTTGGTCGCTCTGATCGGCGGCGTGGCGATGATCGCGGTGTCGTACCTGGTCGGCTCGCCGCTGTTGATGTCCGCGATCTGTGTGGCGTTGATCGCCGGGGTGTACCTCTTGATCCGGGAAGGCTATTAAGCCCCGACCGTGGCGGCGGCCGGTTCGGCGGCGAGGCGCGCGGCGGTGTCCCGAATCCTCTGCCAGGCGGCCTCGACGTGTCGCGCCTGCGTATGCGTTTGCCCCACGCAGAAGCGCAACGCGAATTCCCCGTCGAGCACCGTGTGGGTGAGATACAAGGCCCCACTGCGGTTGAGGTCGTCGAGCAAACGGCGGTTGAATTCGTCGCCGGCCAGGTGGCGGAAGCAGACCAAATTCAGCGGCACCGGGGCGGCCAGTTCAAAGTCAGGCGCCGCCTCCACCCACGCCGCGAACTGTTGCGCCAGGCGGACGTGTTCGCGGACGTGCCGCCGCAAGCCCTCCACGCCGTAGTGCCGGATCACGAACCACAGCTTGAGCGCGCGGAACCGCCGACCCAGCGGCACGTGCCAGTCCCGATAGTCGATTACCGCGCCGCTCTCGGTCGCGCGGTTGCGCAAATACTCCGGCAGCACCGAGAGCGTGCGGATGAGCGCCGCGCGATCGGCCACCCAGAAGCAGTCGCAGTCGAAGTTCGTGAACATCCATTTGTGCGGGTTGAAGGCATAGCTATCGGCCAGCTCCAGCCCGTCCAGGAAGTGGCGAAACTCCGGGCACAGCGCCGCGGTGCCGGCCATCGCGCCGTCCACGTGCAGCCAGACCCCATGCTCGTGACAAACCTGGCCGATCGCCGGCAATGGGTCCATCGCGTTGGACGAGGTGGTGCCGACGGTAGCGCTCACAAAGCACGGTCGCAGCCCCGCCTTGCGATCTCCCTTGAGCTGTTCCGCCAAGGCATCCGGCCGTAGCGCGTGCCGTTCGTCCACTTCGATCAGGCGCAGCTTGGCCCGGCCCAGGCCCGCGATCTTCACCGCCTTTTCCACGGAGGAATGGGCTTGGGTGGAAGTGTAGGCCACCAACCGGCTGTCGCCGCCGTGTTCGTTCACGCCGAAGTTCGTCGTGCGCTCGCGCGCGGTGAGCAGCGCGCAGAGCACGGCGCTCGAAGCCGTGTCCTGAATCACGCCACCGCCGGGGCCGTTGGACTTGAACCGCGTCGGCAGCCCCAGCATGTCCACGAGCCAGTCCAGGACGTGGGTCTCCAGTTCGGTGCAGGCCGGGCTGGTCGCCCACATCATGCCTTGCACCCCCAGGCCCGACGCGAGCAGGTCGCCCAGGATGGACGGACCGGAGTTGTTTGCGGGAAAAAAGGCGAAGAAGTTCGGCGACTGCCAATGCGTGATGCCGGGCAGGATCAACCGGTCCACGTCGGCCAGGATCGCCGCGAATGGTTCGCCTTGTTCCGGCGGAGCCGGCGGCAGCGCGGCGCGGATTTCCCCCGGCTTGACCTGGGAGAGCACGGGCAACGATTCGACGCGCCGCTGGTAATCGGCAATCCAGTCCACCACCGCATGCCCCCAACGACGAAAATCCTCCGGCGACATGTGGGCGCCGTTCGGCGCAACCTGCGGGTTCATGCGTCCGATGTACCCCGCGCGCCGTGGGCCGTCGAGTCAGAAGCGGCTGGCGATCGTCAGCGGGTGCCTCCCCGCGCTTTCCGGTCTGGCGGAATTCCAGCCCGGGCGCCGCCCGCGCCGAGCCGTTTGCCACGGTAAGCTTCCAGCAAGGATGATCGAAGGCAGGCCGGGCGGGGCGAGGCTCACTGATCTTTCTACGAAACCGTGGAGTGGGCTTCCGAGCGATTTGTGGTTTTGAGTTT
>JAKCAB010000032.1 GCA_021839785.1 bacterium
TGGCAAGTTCGCTGACGTGCACCAACCCATCCTTGCCGGGCAGCACTTCGACGAAGCAGCCGAATTCCTTGATCGTGACGACCTTGCCACGGTAGATTTTGCCCACCTCGATCTCCGCGCTCAGCGCTTCGACTTCGCGTTTGGCAATGTCCATGCCTTCGGAACTCCGGGAATAAATCTTCACCGTGCCGTCGTCCTCGATGTTGATTTCGCAGCCGGACTCGTCGCAGATGCGCTTGATGTTCTTGCCGCCAGGACCGATGAGCGCCCCGATCTTGTCCTGGTTGATCTTCAAGGTGAGGATGCGCGGGGCGTACTTGCTGAGTTCCGGGCGCGGGGCGGCCAGGGTTTCGGCCATGATGGCCAGAATCTTCAGGCGGGCAACGCGGGCACGCTCGATCGCCTCGGCCATGATCTGGTGCGGCAGGCCGCGGAGCTTGAGGTCGAGCTGGAAGCCGGTGATGCCCTTCTCCGTGCCGGCGATCTTGCAATCCATGTCGCAGAACGCGTCCTCCCAGCCGATGATGTCGGTCAGCAACTGGTGCCGCGCGATCGCCCCTTGCGGATTGTACTCCGTGCAGACGCCGATGCTGATCCCCGCCACCGGCCGAATCAGCGGCACGCCGGCATCGAGCAAAGCCAGGCTGCCCGCACAGACCGTCGCCATCGAGGTGGACCCGTTCGATTCCATGATCTCGCTGGTGATGCGGACCGCGTAAGGGAATTCCTTCAACGGCACCATCGGCTCGATGGACCGCTCCGCCAGGGCGCCGTGGCCGATCTCGCGCCGCCCCGGACCGGAAATGCGGCCGGTTTCGCCGACGGAAAAATTGGGGAAGTTGTAGTGCAGAATGAACTGCTTCTCGCTCTCGCCGCCGGTGTAGGCGTCCAGTTCCTGCGAATCCTCGGTCGTTCCGAGCGTGGTGAGGCACAGCGCCTGCGTCTCGCCCCGGCTGAACAAGGCCGAGCCGTGCGCGCGCGGCAACAGGCCGGCGGCGCAGGAGATGGGCCGCACTTCGTCCATGCCGCGACCGTCGAGCCGCTTGCCGTCGTTCAGGATCAGCCCGCGAACGGCCTCCTTCTGGAGGTAGTAAAACGCGTCCTTGAGCACGAACGGCGTCACCTTTTCCGCGCCGAACTTCTCGACCAGTTTCGCGCCCACCTCTTCGGTGACCTGGCGCCAGGCGGCTTCGCGGGCCAGTTTGCCCGGCGTGAGCAGCGCCGGCACCGCGCGGTCGCCCGCCAACGCCTTCGCTTCGGCGAGGATTTCGTCGGGCACCACGGTGACCTTGGCCTCGCGTTTGGGCTTGCCGACCTTTGCCCCCAGTTCCTTCTGGGCGGTGATGATCGGCTGGCAACAGGCGTGGCCGAACTGGAGTGCGGCCGCGAAGTCCGCTTCGCTGATCTCCCTGGCCGAGCCTTCGAACATGACCAACTCTGTCTCGCTGCCGACATAGACGAGATCGAGGTCGCTCTCGGCCCGCTGATTGTGGGTGGGATTGGCCACGAACTGGCCGTTGACGCGTCCCACACGGACGGCCCCAAGCGGCCCGGCCCACGGGATGTCGCTGACCATCAGCGCCGCCGAGGCCCCGATGATGCTGAGCACGTCCGGATCATTTTCGCTGTCGGCACTGAGCAGGATGCTCTGGACCTGCACTTCGTTGAACCAGCCTTTCGGGAACAACGGCCGGATGGGCCGGTCCGTCATGCGACAGGTGAGGATTTCCTTCTCGGTCGGCCGGCCTTCGCGTTTGAAATAGCCGCCGGGGAAGCGCCCCACCGCCGCCGCCTTCTCGCGGTAATCGACGGTGAGCGGGAAGAACTCCTGTCCCTCGCGGGGCGCGATGGCGGCCACGGCCGCCACCACGACGATGGTTTCTCCCAGTTGAACAGTGACCGAGCCATCCGCCTGCTTGGCCAGACGACCGGTTTCGATGGTGATCTGCTGGGATCCGACTGGGATCGTTACTTTTTCTGGCATAACTACAATGAACCGCGACCCGTCGGCCTGGAGGAACTTCAGTCAGCCCCCCACCGAGGAGTTGAATGAAATTTCCCAAAGCCAACGGGTCTTGTTGTGCGCGATCGGGTTTGTAGCTGCCGAAGGGAACGACTCGCGCGGATGCCGCTCCTGCCTGCCAGTCCGCCCGGCAGGTCGGCAGCGCTGGGGTTCGCGTGCGAACGCGAATCAAGAGCGCCGCCGCGCGCCTACCTGCGCAGCTTCAGCCGCTTGGTCACCGCCTGATACCGATCGTGATCGGTGGTCTGGAGGTAGTCCAACAGGCGTCGCCGTTGGCTGACCATCATCAGCAATCCACGGCGCGAGCTGTGGTCCTTCTTGAATTTCTGCAGATGCTCCGTCAACTGATTGATTCGGTGCGTCAACAGGGCCACCTGCACATCTGCGGACCCGGTGTCCTTCTCGTGGATGCGAAAGTCGGCGATCGTCTTGCTCTTCGATTCCATACCGTTCGAGTGAACTTCCAAATAGAAGCCAGAAAATATGGGGCGCCTGCGGAGGTGTAAAGTACTTTTCCTCGGCCTCCGCGGTCGCCAGCCCCGCCAGCCTAGCGGATCACCTCGAAAGCGTAGCCTTTGAGGTACTCCGTTTCCGGAATCGCCGGCAACACCGGGTGGTCCGGCGACTGTTGGAAAACCGCCACCCGCCGCAGCGTCCGTTTCGCGTCGAACGCCGCCGACAGGATTACGTCCTGGAAGGTCACGGCATCGACGTGGTGCGAGCAGCAGAAAGTCGCCAGCAACCCGCCGGGCTTCAGCAACCGTAAAGCCCGCAGGTGAATCTCCTTGTACCCGCGTAACGCGTCGCCGACGGCCGAGCGGGTCCGGGTAAACGAAGGCGGGTCCAGGATGATCGCGTCGAAGGGGGCGATGAGTTGTTCGTGCGGGCCCCGCGTCGTCCGCGCCTTGAGCCAGTCGAACACGTTCACGGCTTCGAACGAGCAGCGGTCGGCCAGGCCGTTGGCCTCGGCGTGCTTGCGGGCCGTCGCCAGCGCCTCCTCGCTCTGGTCGAGCAGGTGGACGTGCGCCGCGCCCGCCTTGGCGGCGGACAAGCCGAAACCGCCGACGAAGCTGAAGCAATCGAGCACTTGCGCGTTCGGCGTCAGGCGGATCAAGTCCGCCACGCGCGCGTGATTCACCTGTTGGTCCAGGTACAAACCGGTCTTGTGCCCGCCCAGCAAATCCACCTGGAAACGCAAGCCGTTCAGTTCCACTTCAACCTCACCCGCCAACTCACCGGCCAGCAACCCGTGCACCTCGGGCAAGCCCTCGAACCGCCGGCCGGAACTGTCGTTTCGCTCGGTGATCGCGCACGGCGCGAGCACCCGCTGGAGCACATCCGCGATCAGCGGCTTGCGCAGGTCCATCCCCAACGACGAGGTCTGGAGCACCAGCACGTCGCCGTATTGGTCCACGATCAGGCCGCTGAGCAGATCGCTCTCGGCGTTCACAACCCGAAACGAGGTGGCCCCCGGCAGGTATTTGCGACGCAGGGCGAGTGCCGCGCGGATTCGGCGCTCGAAGAACGCCGCGTCCAGCGGCTCGCGGTCGGGCGAGAGCAGCCGGACGCGGAGCTTGGACTTCGAATTATAAAAGCCCACGCCAAGGAAGCGCTGGCGGTGGTCTTTGACCTGGACGACATCGCCGTTGGTGACCGGCTGGGTGAGGCGCAGAACGCCGCCTTCGTACAACCAGGGATGGCCGGCGACCAGACGGTCAGCCTCGCCGGGGCGAACCAGGACAGTGGGGAGCGTGGAATGCGGTGACAACATGGTTTGTAAACAGCGTTTGGCCGGCGTGCCGGCGAACTCAGACTGCCTATCAGGCCAGAATTCGGTCTCTCTGGGAAGCTCGATATTGCTGAGTCGCGTGAATCAGGGCTGGGCTCATTCGGTTTTCCTGGGCGTTGGGTAGTGCCCTGGTTTGGTGGCGGCGGTGCTGCCGCACCGCCCTGCGCCGCCGCGGCGGCGCAGCCACCCATTTGAAATCGAAACACTACCGGACGTGGCGGCGCCTTGACAAGGCAGGCCAACCGGGAATTTATCTCCGCACTCGCCCACTCCGATGGACCCATTGGGGAATTGGGCCGGAATGTGCAACTGACCATCCGCGACATTTCGGGTTTGTTGAACGTGACCGGGAAAAGCGTTTACCGCTGGATCACGGGCGGTGACGTGCTGGCTTGCCGCGTCAACGGCCGGTACCGGTTAAACCGCGCGGAAGGGCTCACCGCGCCGGCGGCGAGGAAGGTCAACATCGCCCCCAGCAGCTTCGAGGAGGCAAGCGAAGGCGCGTTACCCAACCTGGCTGCAGCGGAGCAGACAGGCGGGATCAACCAGCGCCTCGGCGGGGCGGACAAACCTTCGGCCCGGCGCGCGCCGGTCGAACCGCTTTGCCTGCGCAATGCGGTGGGCCGCGAGTTTTTGCCTCAAGCGCGCCAGGCCCGCGAATCGTTGGCGTCCACCGGCACCGGCATTGCCAGGGCGGCGAGGCAGGAGGTGTACCCTTGAACTTGGCGGATTTCACGGACGCAAGCTTGGTCGTCCCCGAACTGCAGGCCGACGAGGTCGCGGGGGTCGTAGCCGAACTGGCTGGCGTGCTGGAACGAGCCGGGCATGTCCGGGACGCAAAAGCGTTCGGCCAGGAAGTGCTGCGACGCGAAGCGGTCGCCAGTGCCGCGTGGGGTTGGCAAATGGCGTTTCCGCACGCGCACATCGATGGGCTGAGGCAGCCGCGGTTCGCCTTCGGGCGGCGCGTCGAACCGGTGGCCTGGGGGGACCGGCAGGTTCGTTCCGTCTTTCTCATTGCCGTGCCTGCGGACCAAACCGTGCCTTACCTCGCCCTGATCTCGGCGCTGGCGCGGATGAACTGCGACGCCACGCTGCCCCACCGGCTGCTTGCGGCCGGCGACCGCCACGATCTATTGGACATTTTCCGCCAGATTCCCACCTCCGCCTCAAGGCTGCGCTAAAGTCCGGCCGATGGAAGGGAGAGCAACGCCGGCAGCCCTGAAATTCGAAGCCTGAAACCCGAGTGCCGAGAATGGCTTGCTCCGCGGGGCGACTGCTCCGCTGGGGGGCGCTGCGGATTCGGGACTTTGGACTTCGGATTGCTTTCGGCATGCGGTCTGCGGATTTCGGATTTGGAAGGGACCGAACCGATTTTAGCCCGGCCTCCGCTATTCGACTGAGAAAACGATGATTTTCCGGGGGGTCCGCTTCGCAAGTTGTTGGTAATGTG
>JAKCAB010000885.1 GCA_021839785.1 bacterium
AAATGGCAGGGCTCGGCGGGAGCCTCGCCCCACCGGGGTTGGTTTTGGCATTCTTTGGCCTCAAGCTGGACAGAGACCGGCGCTCCAACGTTGGGCAGGGCAATGCGGTAGGGCGACGCTCCCGCGGAGCCGTGACTTTGCTTTCCAGCCTTCCTGAGTTCCGAATTTCACCTTCGCACCTCGGCGTCTTGGCGGTTGAAATGGCAGGGCTCGACCGGAGTCTCGCCCTACCGGGGTTGGTTTCGGCCTTCGCTGGCCCCAAGCCGGTCAGAGACCGGCGCGCCAAGGTTGGGCGGAACTGCGACGGGTGCCTCGCCTTCCTGGCGTAGTGGAGAGGTTGCCGCGCTCTGACGAGCGCAGCCACGGCGTGGCGCGCCTCAGGCGAGCACCCGCCGGAAGTTTTCCGCAACCGCCAGGAAGGCCTGGGCCGGTTTGGAGTTCGGAGCGCCGACGACTACCGGCTCGCCTTTGTCGCCGCCTTCGCGGATTTCGGTGAAGATCGGCACTTCGCCCAGGAAAGCCACGCCTTTGCGCTCGGCCTCGCCGCGACCGCCACCGTGGCCGAAGATCTCGACGCGGGTGCCATCCGGCGCGGTGAAGTAACTCATGTTTTCCACGATGCCGAGGATGGGCACGTTGACCTTTTCGAACATGGCCATGCCTTTCCGGACCACGCCCACGGAGGCTTCTTGGGGAGTGGTCACCACCACGCCGCCGTCCAGCGGCACGGTCTGGCAAAGCGAAAGCTGCGCGTCACCGGTGCCGGGCGGGAGATCCACCAGCAGGTAATCGAGGTCGGCCCACTCGACCGCGAACAGGAACTGTTGAATCGTCTTGGTGATCATCGGCCCGCGCCAGATCACCGGCTGGTCGCCATCGACGAGAAAGCCGATGCTCATGAGCTTCACGCCGTGGTTGACGGGCGGGACGAGTTTTTCCTGGTCGCTCACGGTCGGCCGCTGGTGGAGGCCCATCATGAGCGGGATGCTCGGACCGTAGATGTCGCAGTCCAGCAGGCCCACGCGCGAGCCCAGGCGCGTGAGCGCGCAGGCGAGGTTCACCGACACGGTGGATTTGCCCACACCACCCTTGCCGCTGGCGATGGCGACCACCCGCTTCACGCCGGGCACGCGGTTCTGGTTCGCCCAAGGATTCTGCGCCGCGGCGGCGGCGGCCGGACCGGGCGCGCTGGCGGGTTGGTGGACTTCTACGGTCACGCGTTGCACGCCGGGAAGCGCCTGGATCGCGCGCTCGCTGGCGGCCTTGATCTCGGCGGCGGCCTGGGCGTTCGTGCTGGTCAACTGCATCGTCACGGACACGGCGCCCGCGTTGGTGGCGATGTCCTTCACCAGCCCGAACGAAACGATGTCCCGCGAAAAACCGGGGTACTTGACCGTTTTCAACGCGGCGAGAATGGCTTCCTGCGTCAACATGGCAATCAGTCTAGCGCTGCGGCGGACTTTGACCAGCCTGGGCCGTGGGGCTGGCCAGGCGGAACGCGGTCATGGAATGGCGCCGAATGGGTGGGCGTCTAGCCGGACCCGACGGCGCGAACTGGTCCAAGGCGTTTTGTGGGCCGCGAGGGCGCGGCCCACCGCACCCGAGGCGGGTGCGCTCCCCAGACCAACTGAATCGTTCCAACCGAGTGGTCCGCGGTTTTCCGCGGCAACGTCGGAGTGACAAGGGCGCGGAGTTGGTGTAGGCGAAAGCCATGTGCTGCCCACGCTGGATTCAAAATGTGTTCCGTCGTCTCGGTCTGCCCGTGCTCGTTCTCGCGGGGAGCGGCCTGGCGGCGGAACCGACGCCCGCCCTGACTCGCCTGACGGGAGCTGATTTTGAAGGCGGCGCGAACCGGCATTTCGGCCAACGCTTTTACGACCGCGACGCCGTGAATTACGTGTATGCCGCCGCCACCGGCGAGGCGTCACGGATGCAAGCGCGGTTCGAAGTCCGCGCCGTCCCGGCGGAGCCGCAGTTGCTGTTCCTCGAGGCGATGGACGACGAGGCGGCGCCCGCGTGTCGGGTGCGCGTGACCTTGAACGGCACGGTTTTGCTCGCAGGGTCCAGCGGCTTTCCGAACGCCGCCTGGCAGGTGCGGCGGTTCGCCGTGCCGGCTGGCGCGTTGAAGACCGGCCGCAACGAGCTGGCGATCGAGAACCGCGAGCCATCGGGTACTTTGGGCCAACCGCCGTGGTTCATGGTCGCGTCGGCCACCATCGCCGGGCCGGGCTACCGCCCGCCGGTGCGGCGGTTGCCGGAGTTCAAGGTCACCTTGCCGGGCGGGGAGCGGCCGCTGCCGGAGCCGTTGCCCGCCGGCGCGAAACCCGGCTTTCGCTGGCGCGGCACAAAAGGCTGGATGTGGCGCCCCGAGCAATACCTCGCCGAGCTTCCCATTCTGGCGAAGTACCGGATGAACTTCCTGATGAACTGCTACACCTCGATGTGCGACATCGAACACCGGCGCTGGGGCGAACCGGACTGCAACCGTTGGTGGGAGCCGCTGCCTGAGACGAAGAAGCGTGCTTACGAAGCGGTCGTGCGCGCCTGTCAGGCCCAAGGCATCGAGTTTTGTTTCAGCATGAACCCAAACCTCACCTCCCGGCGTTTCGCGGACCCGGACCGGCCGGAGGACGTTGACCACCTCTGGCAGCATTACCAGTGGATGCAAGGCCTGGGCGTGCGGTGGTTCAACGTGAGCCTGGACGACATCAGCCAGGGCATCGACGCGGCACGGCAGGCGCGGCTTGTGAATGAGCTGTTCCGCCGGTTGCGCGCCGCGGACCCGCAGGCCCAGATGATCTTTTGCCCGACGTTTTACTGGGGCGATGGCCGCGGGGGCGACGCGGAGCCTTACTTGCGCACCCTCGCCGCGGAACTCGACCGCGACGCGTACGTGTTTTGGACCGGCGATCAGGTGATCACTCCGCGCATCACGCGGCGGGCGGCAGCGTCGTACCGCGAAGTCATCGGGCACCGGCTGTTTCTTTGGGACAATTACCCGGTCAACGACAACCATCCCACGCTGAACCTCGGTCCGGTGAGCGGTCGCGACGCCGACTTGGGCGAGGCGATCGAAGGTTACCTGAGCAACGCGATGTGTCCGCAAAGCGAGATCAACCGCCTGCCGCTGCTCACCTGCGCCGACTACGCTTGGAATCCGCGCGGTTACGATCCCGCGCGTTCGATCGGCCAGGCCATCTGGCATCTGGCCGCCGATCGATCCCAGCGCGAGGCGCTCCGCGACTTGGTGGAGGCTTACCCCGGCAGGTTGTTTTTCGGCAAGGGCACCGGCTTCAACCCGGCGCGCGAGCGGTTTCAACTCGCGGCCAGCGACAGCCCCGAACAACAGACCGCGCGCCTGCGCGGGCAAGAACGTTTGCGCGACGCCTTGAAGGCGGCCTTCGGCGAGCGTTTTCGGGACGCGCAGGCAACCGTCGCCGCGGATGCGGATTGGATGAAACGCCACCTGGCGGAAAAACGCTAAACGCTGGCATGTCACCGGTCACCCATTGGCTGGCGAGCTGGGTCGTTGCGGCTCACACGACCCGGAATCCGCGCGACGTTCGGTTGGTGACATTGGTTGGGGTGTTGCCCGATGCGGACGGCCTGGGACTGTTCGTGGATCTTGGTCACCGCTTGCTCGGCGGATCACCGACGGATTGGTACGCGAGGTATCATCACTTTGGGTTTCACGGTTTGCCGGCAGCGCTGATCTTGGCGGGTATTGCCACCGTCCTGGCTCGCGAACGCTGGCGAGTACCGCTCGCCGCGCTGGCGGTTTTTCACCTGCACCTGTTATGCGATCTGGTTGGCTCGCGCGGTCCATCGGATGTGGACCTTTGGCCAATCTTTTATTCCGGGCCGGTGAGCAAAGAATGGATGTGGCTTTGGAAGCAGCAATGGGCACTGGACGCCTGGCCCAATCGCCTGATCAGCGTCAGTTTGTTGGTTTGGTCGCTTGTGCTTGCGATCCGGGTAGGTCATTCGCCCGTGATTTTGTTCAACCGCCGGGCGGATGCCGCAGTAATGATGGTGCTCCAAAAGTGGCGATTACAGCTAGGCGGCCGCTGGCGCGACACACGGACAGAATCCATATCTTGAACGGCGCCCTCGGAACGCGAGGCCTGCCACTTTGACTGTGCCTCTGCGGTTGCTGAAATCAATTCGCCCCGTCCCCTCATTTTCTCCACCGGCCACTCCGGCGCATGTCACGCAGTTGTAACGCTATTGCCACCGATTCGTGAAACACCGGGGACAAGCTGAGGGCGGTTTATGTGTGCTTGGCTGTTTCGTGTCCTCGCCGTGGAACTGTGTTTATCGGTGTGGGTGGCCGCGGCGGAATCGCCGTTGGACACCTCGCGCTCGGCGTTGGAGAAGTGGGTGGAAACCCGCCAGCTCATTTCCCGGACCAAGACCGATTGGCAGAGCGACCGGGAGATGCTCCGGCAGACCGCGCAGATGTTCGAGCGCGAGCTGAGCGGCATCGCAGAGCAGTTCGGCAAGCTGTCCACCAACAACGTCCAGGCCGAGAAGGAGCGCCAGGAAGCGGAGGCGCTGCTCAAAGCTTCGGAGGCCGGACTGGAGCGGGCGGCCACGTTCGCGACGGAGTTCGAGAAGTCAGTGACCCGGTTGGTGCCCCGGCTGCCGGCGCCCTTGCAGGAAACGCTCAAGCCGTTGCTGGCTCGCCTGCCCGCCGATCCGGCGAACACCCGCCTGACCGCCGCGGAGCGCATCCAAGTGCTGGTCGGCATCCTGAACGAAATCGACAAGTTCAACAACGGCCTGACCCTGTCCAGCGAGAAACGCCGCAATCCGAAAGGCGAGGAGGTGGCGGTCGAAACCGTCTATGTCGGCCTGGGGGCGGCGTACTTTGTCAACGACGCGAATGATTTCGCCGGCACCGGCACGCCGGGGCCACAGGGCTGGGAGTGGTCGGTCAAACCCGAGCTTGCCGGCGCCATCCGCGACGTGATCCGGACCTACCGCAACGAACAAGCCGCCCGCTTTGTGGCGCTGCCGGCGACGATCCGCTGAGACGCCGCCGCAATGATTTCCCGCGAAGTTATCATGCACACTGCGCGACTGTTGATTTTCACCGCCCTGGCCTTCCAGTTGGGCGCCGCCGCCCAGGAGTTGGACAAGGTGGCGACCGACGCTGCGGCCGACCTGCAGAAGTCGTTGGCCGAATTGTCCGACCTGCGCCAGAGCATCGAGGCCGAGCGCATCCCGCTGGGGCGGCCGGTGGC
>JAKCAB010000768.1 GCA_021839785.1 bacterium
CTGGCAACGCCTGGCCGAGGCATTGGGCGCGAGCTGATTCCACCACACCCGAGGCCCGGGTGTGCTCCCCAATTTCGGTTTTCGGATTGAGCGCGTGGCCCCCTCGGCGAGACGCCGACGGGAGCGACCGAGACGGTCGCGCTCCTTCGTCTGTCCTAATCGGTGATGTCCATCCGCTCGAACCGGTCGCCCAGCCACTTCACGCCCAGGCCGGCTTCGAGCGCCAAAACCAGCGCCGCCGCCAGGGCCGCCAACGGCAGTGCCACCAGCCAGCTCGCCGCGAGTTTCGCGAGCAGAAAAACGACGGCGCCTAACCCGGCCGCAGGCAGCAACGCCAGCGCCAGACTGAGCAGATGCCCGAGCATGAGCAGCGTTCGCTGGCCCATCGCCTCGAAGCCTTGAGTGCCTTGCGGACCGAGCCGGACCCACGCCGGGAACAGCACCGCGGTGGTATTGTGGAGCAGCAGCAAGGTCAGGTTCAGCGCCGGTGACAAAATCACGGCGCTGAGCGCTATCACCGCTCGCGGCGCGATCGCGGCGGATTTTGCCCCGGACGGTAGTGGCAGGCTGGGAAACAGCGCCGCCGCCACCGCCACCAACACGCATTGGGAAAGCGTGAGAATGAAGACGGGCGCCAGAATCTCGCCCAGTACGAGTTGCCAACCGCGGAGCGGGTAGGTCTTGATCACGTCCGCCATCGGCAAATCCTGGCGCAAATCGAACCGCGCCAGGTCCGGCCCCACGAGAAACAACATGGGCGCGAAGCCGATCGCCATCGCGCCAAAGACTTTCAAACCGATGGACTTTGGCGACGCGATGCCGATGCCAATGGCCATCGGCACCACCATTGCCAGCAATACGATGCCCAGCCGCGAAGTCAGAATGGACCGGGCGGAGATGAGGTTCTTCCAGGTCAGCGCGACGAACCGCGCGCCGGTGGCGGCCAGGCGAAACGGTGGCCGGCCTGCGCGCGTGCGCGGGCCGGTCAGGTGCCAGTTGCCCGCCCGGACGGCGGCGACGAGCCGGCTACGTTGCTCGGCGCGTTCGAGCGCGCCTTCCTCGAACGCCACCGCTGTGACCAGCACCCAAACGTAAAACAGCGCGAACAAACCCAGGGCGGGCAGCAACGCCAGCGCGAAGTCCGCCGTCCCCGGCGCGAGCAACGGACGCACCAGCAGGCGCAGCGGCGCCAGCACCCAGTTCATCGGCGGCTGGCCGAAAACCGTCCCGGCAAACTCCGCCAGCGCCTGGGGTTGGGCCATCGCATCGGCCGGCAACGCGGCGAAGGCCGCCGCGCCGCGCCGCCACACCGTCAATCCCAGCAGGGCCAGCAGCCCGAGCACGATCCCGCGCCGGACCCAGTTGCCGAGACCGCGGTCCAGCAGCCGCGTGCGGACAAAGCCCGCGCCCAAGCGGTGCAATTCCATCGCGCTCATGAGCACCCACCAGCCCAGCGCCAGCCGCCACGCGCCGCCCGGCGGCATCAGCCGCCAGGTGACGAGGGTCATGATCAGCGCGCTGAACAGCAGCGCCAACTGCGTCTTGAGCAGGCGAAAATGGATCAACGCGCGCCGTGCCACCGGCGCGGGAAACAGGAAGGCGATTTCCGCTTCGGTGAAATCCAGCGTGGCGCGCTTGGACGGCAGCAGCCAGGTGAGGGCCATGACCCCGAACAAGGCGGAGGCCACCGCGAGTTCCACGACCGGCTGCCATTCCGGCGGAACGGCGCCAAGCCGGCCGGCACTGTGAGCCGGGGACGACATCGGGCGCAGAAAGAAAAAGCCCAGGTAGGCGAATCCCAGGACGGCGCCGAGCAGATACTGCGGTTTGCGCAGCCGGGCCAACTGGGCGCGCAACCGGTTTCGCGCCGAGCACACCTGGAGATAAACCAGCGCGGCGATCATGGCGACGGCGGTTCCGCGCTTGCCGTGGCGCGGAAGAAGACTTCCTCGAGGTTCCCGCCCGGCGCGGTTTCGGCGAAGCGCTGCCGCACTTCCGCCAGCGTGCCGTGCACGACCTTGCGGCCCTGCTTGAGGATCAGGATGTGCGAGCAGATTTCGCCCACCAGATGCAACAGGTGCGAGCTGATGACCATCGCCGTGCCTTCGCGGGCGAGCCGCAGGATGGTGTCCTTCATTTGCCGGATGCCGTGCGGATCCAGGCCGGTGAGCGGCTCGTCGAAGAGGATGGCCTTGGGCGAGTGCAACAGGCCGCAGGCGATGGCCAACTTCTGCTTCATGCCGCGCGAAAGCTCGCCCGGCAGTTTGTCCGCCTTTTCCGTCAACTCCAATTCCGCCAACAACGCCTTCGCTCTCGGCTCGTGATCGCGCACGTGGTACAGGCGGGCGGTGAACGTGAGGTGCTGGCGGACGCTGAGATATTCGAAGAGCCGCGGCTCGTCCGGGAAATAAGCCAGCTCCTGCTTGGCCGCCAGCGGCGCGGTCAAGAGGTCGTGCCCGCAAATGCGGACCGCGCCGCGCGCGGGTGGAATGACCCCGGAGACGCAGCGCAACGTGGTGGTTTTACCCGCGCCGTTCGGGCCGACCAGGCCCATCACCTCGCCCGGCTGGACGACGAACGAGAGATCGTCCACCGCCACGAACTGGCCGTACAATTTCGTGAGTCCCGCCGCTTCGATCATTGCGCTGCCTTTCCGCGCCCGCAGGTTCCGCGGACGATACGGATTGCCGGGGCGGGCGTAAAGCGGTGTTCCGGCGGGGTGCGGTGAAAGCGCCGGCGAGCGCGGACGGCTCGGCTATTTCAAGCCCGCATAGACGCGGTGGACGTCGTCGTGATCGTCGAGGGCGTTGAGGAAATCGGCCACTTCCTGGCGGTGGGCCTCGCTGAGTTCGACCGGGTTTTTGGCCAGGTGGCGCATCTCGCTCGCCAGGATTTTCCAACCCGCCTTGGCCAGCCAGCCGCTCACCGCTGCGAGGTCCTTGGGGTCGGTCAAAAACCGCGCGCCGATGCTGCCTTCCGGGATTTCCTCCGCCTCGAGGGCCTCGACGTTTTGCGCGCCGGCTTCGATGGCATCCGCCTCGACGTCGCGGGTCTTGTCCGCGTGCGTGGCTTCGACCACGCCCAGCCGCTCGAAGAAAAACGCCATGCTGCCCGGCTGGCCGAGCGTGCCGGCCTTGAAAAGGTTGCGGATCTCCGGCGCGGTGCGGTTGCGGTTGTCGGTGAGGCATTCGACGATGACTGGCACCTTGTGCGGCGCGAAGCCTTCATAGACCACGGTCTCGAAGTTCACCGGTTCGTCGGTCTGGCCGGAGCCTTTCTTGATCGCGCGTTCGATGGTATCGCGCGTCACCGAGGCTTTCCGCGCCTTCTCGACCGCCGCGGTCAGACGCGCGTTCAGGTCGGGGTCCGGCCCGCCGAGCTTGGCGGCCACCACGATTTCGCGGACCAGCTTGCTGGTGAGCTGGCCTTTTTTCTGCGCGGCGGCTTCGCGGCCGGCCTGTTTCCATTGGGCGCCCATGCGTGCGATCTAACCGCGCGGTGGCCTCGCGTTCAAGGTCGAACCAACAATCCTGAACCAACAGCCACGCGGCGGTGGGTGCGGGCTTGACAGGAGCATTGCTTGAAGAAAGTTTCAGCCACGCTTTAGATCATCGAGTTCCTGCCGGGGCGGAGGGAACAGGCTGAGCCGCGGCGCGTCTGGGACTCGATCAATATCGCCAACGCACGACTCCAGACCCAGAGGCTCCGCATGAGACCAGACCTTGACCGCTGCCGGACGGTTGTGAGCGCCAATGCCCGGACTGGAGACGCGTGCCGCAAAAGGCCCTGGCCAGCCATGCTCGGCGGCTGGTTGCTCGCCGCCGGCCTGGCCGGAAGCGCGGCGATGGCTGGCACACCGCCGGAGCTTGATCTCGCCTTCTCGCCTCGCGCGACGATCGGCACCGCCGCCGGCTCGCCGACAGACATCGCGGTGGCGGATGTCGATGGCGACGGCCACCCGGACGTGATTGTCGCCAACGGCGTCGGCGTGGCCTTCACGGTTTATCGCAACCTCTCCGCCGTGGCCGGCGACCTGGGCAGCACCGCCTTCGCGGCCGGACTGCCGTTGGGCGCGGCCAGCGGCTCGCTGCGGCTGGCGGTGGTCGATCTGGATGGCGACGGCAAGCCGGAAGTGGTGGTGAACGGCTCGCACTTATCCTCGCTGCTGGTTTTCAAGAACCTCAGCCTGCCCGGCGGCATCGTCTTTTCCCTGCCGGTGTATTTGGCGAAAGATCCCACCCCGCCCAGTGGGTTGGACGTGGACGTCGCGGTGGGAGACCTGAATCGGGACGGTCAACCTGAGATCGTTGCCACCAGCGGTTCCGGGCGACTGCTGTTGGTTTACCGGAACTTGAGTTCCGCCGGCGCGCTTTCGTTTGCGTCGCGGCGGGAATTCGCCGCCGGCACCCCGGCCACCCGCGTGGCGCTCGGTGACTTGGACGGCGACGGTTTGCCGGACTTGGCGGTCCAAGGTCGCGGCGCCGGTGGCGCGCCTTCGCAGTTGTCCGTGCTGCGTAATCTCAGTTCGCCGGCGGCGCTGGACTTCGCCGCGCCGGTGAGTTTTCCGACGCAACATGCGCTGGCGGGCCTGGCCGTGGCCGATCTCGATCAGGACAGCAAGCTCGACGTGGTCGCCGCCGATCAAGATACCGGCGAGGCGGTCGTCTGGCGCAACACCGCGGTGGCCGGCCAGTTCACGGCAGGCGCGCCCGCGCCGTCGTTGGCGGAACCGATCGCCTTCCCGGCCGCCTTGCACGCGGCGAACCTGTGCGTCGCTGCTGGGTTGGGCAACCGCCGGCCGGACGTGTTGGTCGTGGACACGGACGACAACGTGCTGGCGATCTTGGGAAATGACAGCGAACCCGGCGCCGTCCGGCTTGCGTCGCGGGGCGAGCTCCGCACCGGCACCGGCCCGTCAGCCGCGGCCTGGGCGGACCTTGACCAAGACGGCCAGCCGGACTTGGCCGTAGCCGACGAACTGGATGGCACCGTCCACGTGCGGCGCAACACTGCCAGTCTCACAGTTCCAGTCGGCAACGGTGACGCCCCGGCCCGCGTGCCTTTCTCGATCGCGGACGCGCAGACGCCGGCGCAGGACCTGCAAGTGACCGCGTGGTCCTCGAACCCCGGCTTGTTTCCGGTTGGCAGCGTCGTCGTCGAAGGAAACGGCGCGAACCGGACGCTGGCGCTGACGCCGCAGGCCGGAGCCGCGGGCGTGGCGGACATCACCGTCAAGGTGGCCAA
>JAKCAB010000626.1 GCA_021839785.1 bacterium
AAGGCGGTGCGCTGGCGATCACTGAGCGAACCTGGGATGAAGTAAATGCCCGTCTCCTCGAGCCCGCCGCCGGCCTTGTTTTTGTACGATTTGGCCAGCCGCTTCGCCTGCGCGGGCGTCGGCCAGAACGTCGTGCCTTTCAGGCCCAACGGTTGGAAGAGCCGTCGGCGCATGAACGCCGCGTAAGGCTGGCCGGAGACTACTTCAACGATCCGGCCCAGCGTGTTGATGCCGGCGTTGCTGTACTCCCAGCGGCTGCCCGGCGGGAACTTCAGCGGCTGCTGCGCGTAGCCCATCACCAGTTCGGCCAAGGTCGAGTGCGGTCGCGGCGCCGGCACGTCGCTCAAGCCGGACGTGTGCGTGAGCAGGTCGCGCAAGGTGATCGGCCGCGCCGGCCGGACCAGCACGCGGCGGTCGTTGCTCGACTCGGCGATCAGCCATTGGCCCTTGAACTCCGGCAGGTATTTCTCGACCGGGTCTTCCACGGAAAGTTTGCCTTCGTCCTGGAGCATCAAGACGGCCACGGCGGTCATGGGCTTGGTCATCGACGCGATCCAGAACAGCGCGTCGGTCCGCATCGGCGCGCGGGTGGCGAGGTCGGCGAAACCGACGGCGTCGAGCGCGAGCACGCGATCCGGGCTGGCGACGAGCGTCACCGCGCCGGCGATGCTCTGGTCGTCCACGAACCGCTGCATCGCCTCGGGCACCGCGGCGAAGGGAGCGGCTTCCGCCTTGGTGCTTGAAGACGTGACGCGAACGGCGGTGGCGGTCGCCTCGGCGGCGCGACTTGGCAGGCTGGCCTGGAGCCACAGCGCGGCGAGCAGGGAGAACTTCAGGGTTTGCATGGCGGCCAGCATAGGAACCACCACGACGCGAGGCAATCCCGGCGAATTCAACTGCCGAGGCGCGGAGATCGAATTAGGAAACCAGGAAGGCAGGAAGCCAAGGACGGCAGCCGCCAATTTTTTGCTTTCTGAGTTTCAAACTCGACCTCTGCATCTCGGCGCCTCGGCGGTTTGACTGTGGCCTCCGCCGTCGCGTCGCACCACCAGGCACCGGTTCGACATCCTCTCAGCCTGATCTGGCGTCTGCGCCTGGTTCGACCTGTGCAGCCCGCCCGGCACTGGCGGCGCGCCGCTTTCCCAAGCGGCTTAAACCGTTTGCGCGCCCGGTTCGCGGCGATACTACCCGCGGCTTAGTTCGGACGCGTTAAGCCGGCTGGAAGCCGGCGCGCCGATCCCGGTAGGGCGAGGCGCCCGCCGAGCCCAACCATTTCAACCGCCGAGGCGCCGCGACGCGGAGGCTGAATTGAGAAGGCGGAAAGGCCGGAAGCCTCAAGTCAGGGCTCCGCCGGAGCGTCGCCCTACCGTTCACAAGCTCGCCACTCCGCCCAGCCTGATCTGGCGTCTGCCTGCTACCCGGCCTAAGTTGTGCGCGTTACCCGTGCGTCCCAAACTCGAAAGACCACGCCCGCGCTTGTTCGTCCTGCTGGCATTGCTGGCATTGGCCTGCCTCGCGGCCTGGTATTGGCGCCGCCCACATCCTGGCCTGCGTCCGGGTCTGCCGCCCGGCGGCGAAGGTCTGATGAAACAGTTGCTGGCCATTCAGGCGCGTGAAGACCAGGTGGACCAAACGGTCTGGGCCAAGGAGTGGCTCGCCGAGCGCTGCGGTCACGTGTTCGAGCGGCTTTGGGATGCGGTCAACGCGACGACTAACAAGCTTGAAACGATTGCCCAGTTCAGTGTTGGCAGCATCGCGTTCCCACAGTTCCAGCCGGCGGAACCGATCGGGCACGGAATCCAGCTTTACGCCCCCGCGTCAGCGGGCGAGGCAAACACCAGCCAGCCAGGAGCGGATCTCCCGCCCGCGGCCTGGCGCGAATGGCTGGGCGCGCGCGCGCGGGAAGGCTGGCAACTCGACCAACTTGAGTTCCGCCACAATCGGTTCGACCTCGACGCCAGCGGCCGGCCGTCGAGGAGCGTGTTCGCGTTTCGCGCTCTCGTGACTCGCGCCGCACCCGAGACCCGCGCAGCGCTGGAAGGTGACCTGGTGGTGGACTGGGCGCCCGCGACTGGCGCCGATGATCCGCCGACTGTTCGCCACGTGGATGCGCAGCGGCTCACGCTGACCACGCGCGCCGGCCCGCCGGCGTTCCGCGAGGTGTTGTTGGATGTGGTCCAGCCGCCGGAGAAATCGCACTTCATCGACCCGCTGATCCTGCACGACCTCGACGGTGACGGCCGGCCGGAGATCATTCTCGCCGCGCGGAACCGCGTCTATCAACTGGGCGCGGACGGCCGTTTTCAAGCGCGCGACCTGTGCCGGCATTGGCCCGGACTGATCTTCACGGCGGTGGTTGCGGATTTCGATGGCGACGGCATCGACGACTTCCTGTTCGCGAGATTCGAGGGCCTGTTTTTGATTCGTGGCGCGCCGGGCGGCCAATTCAACGCGCCGCCTGAAGCCGTCTGGGCTGCGCCGGAACGCGTCCGTTACGGGCAGGCGTTGACGTGCGGGGACGTGGACGGCGACGGCGACGGCGACCTCGATGTGTGGTTCGGCCAGTACAAGAATCCTTACGATGGCGGGCAGATGCCCACGCCTTACTACGACGCCAACGACGGCAACCCGTCTTACCTGCTGCTCAACGTTGGCCACGGCCAATTCACCGATGCCACGGAGGCCGCCGGTCTGGCCAAGCACCGCTGGCGTCGGACGTACGCGGCTTCGCTCGTGGATCTGGACGATGATGGCGATCTGGATTTGCTGAAGGTCAGCGATTTCGCCGGCGTGGAAATGTACGCCAACGACGGCCGTGGCCATTTCACCGATGTCACCGCGCAGTGCCTGACTGACCCGAAAGGTTTCGGCATGGCACACGCGTTGGCGGATTTCGACGTGGACGGGCGCCTGGACCTATTTGTCACCGGGATGCATTGCCCCACGGCGCTGCGGCTCATCCACCTGGGATTGAGTCGGCCTGCGCATCCGGATTACTTGGCAATGGCGCCGCCGATGACCGCGGGCAACAAGCTGCTGCTCGCCCAGCCGGACGGCAGATTCGAAGAAGTCGCACCCCAAGCCGGCGTGGCGCACTCCGGTTGGTCGTGGGGGTGCGTGGCGGCGGACTTCGACAACGACGGTTGGCCCGACCTCGCGATCGCGAACGGCCACGAGACGCGGCAATCGGTGCAAGATTACGACCCGGAGTTCTGGCTGCACGACATCTACCTCGCCGACTCGAAGGAGGACCGGGTCAAGGCGATCTATTTCGCATCCAAAATCAACCAGACCCGCGGCCAGGGCATGTCGTACGGCGGCTACGAACAGAACCGGCTGTTCCTGAACCGCGGGGGGCGGGCGTTCACCGATGTGGCCCATCTCTTCGGCGTCGCTTTGGAAACCGATTCGCGCAACCTCGCCGCCGCCGACTTGGACGGCGACGGCCGCCAAGACTTGATCGTCACCACCTTCGAAGTCTGGCCGGAGGAACGACAGACCCTCCGCGTGTACAAAAACGAGATGCCGGACGCTGGGAATTGGATCGCTGTGCATCTGCGCGGGGCGACCGGTGTCAGCCCGCTCGGAGCGAAGGTCACGCTTCGCCTGACAGGCGGTCGTTCAACCGTGCGGCAAATCGTTACGGGCGATTCCCATCGCTCGCAACAGGCCAACACGGCGCACTTCGGTCTGGGCGCGGCGAGCGAAGTCGAAGCCGTGGAGGTGCGATGGCCCGATGGCCGGCAGAGTCACCTCGTCCGACCGGCGGCCAATCGCGTGCATGACATTACCCCGCCTGCGAAGTGAAGCGGCGCCTTTCGGGCCTCGCCGGTACTCCGTCACCCGCCTCTGCGCGCCGACTGCCCAGTCGGCTTATCGTTGCGCTCAGTCCGAAACCGTCGCCCTGAGCCCTGCACTGCTCACAAGCCGGTTGGGAAACCGGCGCGCCGCCACCACGCCATCGCGCCGGACGTTCCTCCGCCCCAACGCGACCTTTCGGGGCCAGCCTCACTCTCATTGGGGCGGCGATCGCGATCATCGCCGCGGGCCGGCTGGTGGCCGGCGCTGTCAAAACCTTGCTCGTTCAAGGCTTGGCGCGCACCGCTGGGCGGCTAACCTGCCCGCGTGTTCAACGCTCATTCGCCCGAATTGCCGCGACGCAGTGCTCGTACTCTCTTCATTGGCGTCGCGCTTGGTCTTTTCTTCGTTAGCTTCGCGACGGCGCAACCGGTTTCCTCCCGCCTGCCCTTTCCTCCCCCGCCCAAAGAAGACTGGCTGCTCGCGACGAAACCGGGGCCAGCGCGGCTGGTGCACTCGCCCGGAACGAACGAGGTCTCGCTCGAAAACGGCCTGATCCGCCGCACCTTTCGCCTCGCCCCCGATGGCGCCACGGTCGGCTTCGATAGCCTGATGACAGGTGTGAGCCTGCTCCGCGCCGTGAAGCCCGAGGCCAGCGTGACGCTGGACGGCCGCGAGTACCCGATCGGCGGGCTTACCGGCCAACCGGATCACGCGTACCTGCTGCCCGATTGGATCGACCAATTACGGCCCAACTCGAACGCCTTTCACCTCGTCGCCTGGCACCAAGGCCGGCCGGCCACGCCATTCGCCTGGAAACACAAACGCCACAGCGCCGACCTGCCTTGGCCACCGCCAGGCGTTACCGCCGATTTTGCTTATACCGGCTCAGACGATACCACGCGCGGCGTCGTCGTGACTGTGCATTATGAGTTGTACGACGGCCTGCCGGTGCTCGGCAAATGGCTCATCGTCAGCAACGGCACGGCGAAACCGCTTACATTGGATCGGGTGACGACCGAGTTCCTCGCCGCGGTCGAGGCGGAGTCAGCCGTCGATGCCCGGCCCACGAACAAGTGGCGTCTGCCGCCGATTTCCGTAATGAGCGACTACAGCTTCGGCGGGATGGATCCGGTGACTTCGTGCCGCGTGGCCGAATGGTTGCCCGACCCGGAGTACCGCACGCAGGTTCATTACGAGCGCAAGACCCCGTGCCTGTTGGTCTGTCGCCCACCGATCGGGCCGGGCGTGAGGCTTCAGCCGGGCCAAACTTGGGACTCTTATCGCGTCTGGCTGGTCGTCCAGGACAGCGACAACCGCGAACGGCAAGGTCTCACCCTGCGCCGCGCCCAGCGGGCGTTGGCGCCCTGGCTCACCGAGAATCCGATCATGATGCACGTGCGCAGCGCGGACACAAAGACGTTCCGCCACGCGGTGGA
>JAKCAB010000521.1 GCA_021839785.1 bacterium
CGGCTGGAAATCCGCCGGCGTGAAGTCCAGCCCGGCTCGCTTGAGTGGCGCGGCGTCGAGCGAACTGGTCTGGGCCTGCGCCGCGTCCGTGTTCGCCAGCACCAGCACGGCGTCGCGGCCGTCCGCCGATTCGCGAAGCAGCGCATAAACCGGGGCGTCGGACGTGCTGAGCCGCCGGAGCTGCGCGCCGTCGAAAAAGCACGGGTGTTCGGCCAGGAGGCGGTTCAGCCCGCTCAGTTCCGCCACCAAGTTCTCCGGGTTGCCCCAGGACAAGCCGCGGCTGGAATGCACGTTCACGCGTTCGGCGGCGAGCCATTCCACGCCGTTGGTGAAGCCGAAGCCGCCGGAGACACTGGTCAGCGCGCAGAGGCGGTTGCGGAGCAGCGACCAGGCCCGGCCTTTGGCGGCCAGGCGGGGGTTGTCGTGCGTCTCGCTGTAATGCACGTACACGCCCACGCGGCGGCTTTGCGCGAGCGCGTAGTCGAGGTAGTTCGCCACGTCCCGGCCCGAATAATTCTGGAACAACTCCGAGTAGGCCCATTGCATTCCGCCTTCCGTGAGCAGTTCCTCGGTCGCCTCCCACGCGCCGCCCAGGCCTTCGAGCAGGAAAACCGTGTCCGGAAACTCCAGCCGCACGCGGGCGACGATGTATTGCCAGACCGGCGTCGGCACCTTGTAGCCCGCGTCGCACCGGAAGCCGTCCACCCCGCGGCGGCACCACTCGGCGAAGACTTCGCCCAGTTCGCGCCGGAGGCCGGCGTGGCGGTGGTCGAGTTCCACCAGGTCCTCCCAAATCGTCCCCCAGGCGCCGGGACTCACGAACTTGCCGCCGGGTTCGCGCAGAAACCAACCGGGATGTTCTTCCTGAAGCGTGGAGCCCCAGCCGGTGTGGTTGATCACCATGTCGAGAAAGAGCTTGCCGCCGCGGGCATGGACGCCACCCGCCAGTTCGCGGAACTGGTCCACCCCGGTGGTTCGCCGGTCGAACTCGACCAGCGCGGGATCGATCGCCAGCCAGTCCTGGCAGGCGTATGGACTGCCGAAGCGCCCGAACCGCGCGTAGGTCGTGGGCGTCGGGTTGACCGGGAGCAAGTGCAGGATGCGGCAGCCGAGGGTGTCGAAAATGTGCGGCAGTTCGCGGCCCAGATCGCGCAGCGTGCCGGAAGGCGGGATCACGGTGAAGCCTTGCTTGTCCAGCGCCTGCACCGGGTCCGCGACCGGCGAGGGCTCGGTCGTGCGCGCGGTTTTGCCGGGACCGAACATGCGCGGAAACGCGCAGTAAATCGTGTTCGCGGTCCGACACCAGGCGGGCTGCACGTTCACGCCGAAGTCCGACCCTTCGGGCCAATGTTGCCAGCCGCGTTCGTCCAGCACGTAAGCCTTGGCTTTGAAATAGCCCACCTCCGCCAGCGGCAATTCGAGCACCCACTCCTCGCCGGTCCAGTGCATCGGGATGTCGCGCCACGCGGACAAGGTGGGCGGCTTGCGGCTTTCGACGGAGACGATCAACTCGCGGCGCAGGACGCCGGCCCGCCCGAGATTCGTGCGCAGGTTCGCGCGCCAACCGGGGGTGACCGTCCGGCCTTCGACCGCCCGCAACGTGAAGCGGACGCGGTCGCCCACGAACAGAGCCAGGCGGCTGCCCGGCGCCGGATTCTGAACCAGCCGAAGTGCCATGCTACGCCGCGCCAGTTTCGGCCGGACCCGCCGCGGAAGCAACTCTGGCTTGTCGGTCGAAGCACCGGCTGCACTCCGGCGGGATTGCACTAGCGTGACCGCCTCGGCGCCGCCGGTCGAGGACCGCTTTTGCGCGGGTTTTTTCCTTGTTGGCCCGGCGCATTCTCCGCATAAATCCGCCCCATGCAAACACACCTCTTCGGTGCGCGCAGACTGCGCGCCTGCGTCCTCGGCTCGCTGCTGGCCGGTGGCGCCTTCACGGTCCTGGCCAATGACGCCTTCCTGGGTCGCTGGGCCCTTACCATTCCCGGCGGTGGCGCCGGCTGGCTCGAAATCAAAAAGGAGAACGGCTGGTACGACGGCTCGATCCTCTGGGGCGGCGGCAGCGTCGTTCCCGTCTCCAGCGTGTTCTTCACGGACGACGCGCTGCACGTCACCCGCACCCACGAAGTGGCGCGCAAGAACGCCGCGGGCAAGGTCGTGCGCCGGCAGCAGTTCACCGAACTCATCAGCGCCCGCGTGGACGGCGATAACCTCAACTTGGTGCTCTTCAACCCGCACGAAAACGGCGAGGGCATGAGCCAGGAGGAGTTCAGCGGCAAGCGCATTCCGCCCGTCCCGTCGGCCCCCGACCTTGCCCAGGTCAAGTTCGGCGACCCCATCCAGCTTTTCAACGGCAAGGACCTCACCGGCTGGCGGTTGGTCGATCCCCACTCAGCCAATGGCTGGAGCGTCAAGGATGGCGAACTGCGCAACCGCCCCGTCCAGGTGGAGGGCCAGCCGCACAAAAACTACGGCAACCTCCGCACCGACCGCGAATTCGAGGACTTCAACCTCAAGCTCGAAGTCAACGTGCCCAAGCACGGCAACAGCGGCATCTACCTGCGCGGCATTTATGAGGTGCAGGTGGCCGACTCGTACGGCCAGCCCACCGACTCGCACAACATGGGCGGCCTCTACAGCCGCATCACCCCCACCGTGAACGTCTGCAAGCCCGCCGGCGAATGGCAGAGCTTCGACATCACGCTGGTGGATCGCCACCTCACCGTGATTCTCAATGGCACCAAGATCATCGACAACCAGCCCGTCCTCGGCTGCACCGGTGGCGCGCTGTGGTCGGACGAATTCCGGCCCGGCCCGATCTACCTGCAAGGCGATCACGAGGCCGTGACCTACCGGAACATCGTGCTCCGCCCGGTCGTGAAGTGACCGCTTTCGACTGTATTTAGCGCAACGGCCGCTGTCTTCGGATGGCGGCCGTTCTGTTTTCACGCACAACCACGCCGGCTGGCGAACCGATTTCGCGAATTTCCGCTCCTCCCGCGCCGGCGGTCTGGAACGGTTGCGGTGCGCAAAAGCGAACAGCGGAAGTTGGCAAAACCGGACCGCGCGCAGGATTGTTTCCGCGCGCCGCCCCCAGGATCGCCCCGAAAATCGAAGTCGGGTCGTGAACTTGCGCCACCCTTTGCCTGCCTGGGGCGAGCGCCTGCAGCGTACTTTCCGCGGCCGTGTCCGGGCAAAGCCATCGCTCAACTCATCCTGCGCCACGTTCGAGGCATGGCTCACCTCGAGTTGACTTCAGTCCAACCACGAGAGTGAATTCGTCGGTTCCAAGCTGCCTTGCCACCTTCGAGAGTCATCGCCGCAAACATGTGAGAAACCTCAATCTCTCACAGGGGTTAAGCCTCTTGACTCGCGAACTGGCCATTCCTAAAGTGCTGGCCGGTTGACGAACGACGTTTTCCGCGTCGGAAGCCTCGTCGCGACGCACCCATAGCTCAATTGGATAGAGCATCTGACTACGGATCAGAAGGTTTCAGGTTCAACTCCTGATGGGTGCGCCACTCATCACCAAGGAGTTGCAGACCCGAAGCGCTCGATGACGATCCCCCGGCCCGCGAGCGCTTCGACGCGGGTTGGTCCGTCGATCAGTCCCCAGTCGGGGGATTCCTGCCTCGCACTCCGAGCCTCAGCGCCTTCGCCACCGAGAGATCACCTCCGCGCGTCCAAACCCTGCCAGCGCCAGGTCCAAGGTTCCGGGCCGGAGCTTTCGACCACCAGGTAATCGCCTTCGCGCCACGAGCGCAGCGGCTTTTCGTTTTCGTCGGAGAGGTAGCGCCGCGACATCAAGCCGGCCTTGACCAGCATGTCCAAAGATCCGGGCAATTCGCCGTAAGCCAGCCGGTAGGCATAGACCGCGCGGCCGATCCCCAGCCGGATGAAGTGCGCCTCGTGGTGCGTCTTGACGGCGCGTGTGGCTTCGGGCGGCAGGCGGAGCAATCGGAGCATCTCCGCCGCCATCGGCCGGGCGGGGCCGCCGTCCACCGCCAGCGCCCGAAAGGTCAATATGTGCGACCCCGCGGCGAGTTCATGCGTGCCGAGCGACAGGTCCAACTCACCGTCTTCACGGGCGCGAAAATCCGCCATCGCCACCGCGGTCTGCCCGTCGATCTCAATCGCATAAAGACCAAAACCAGGGTTGGTGGACGCGGTGAGCCGCGCGGCATAACGGCCGGCGGATGTCACGGTGAACGGCAACGTGAGCCGTGCACCGACCTCGGTGTTCGTCCAGCCCAGCATCGGTCGCGCGCCAAACATACCCGTGGTTTCCACGCGCACTTTGGCCGGTCCGGTTGTTTGGGCGTCGCGAAAAGCGCGCACCAGATGGGTCAGTTGCCAGGGAACGCGCCGCTCCGCAAACGGCGGCAACTTCTCCCATGCCTTCGGCACGCCCGTCTGATACCAGAAAGCGACGCTGCTGAGGAAGTCGGGCCGCTCCAGATAGAAACCCTCGGTGTCCTCGGCGCGATTGCCTTTATGTTCGATCGCGACCTTGAGCGATTTCGAAAATCCCACCGGATCGAGGACGTGCCAGCGATAGGCCACGCCGCCGTCACCGGCATTGTCGCCTTGCCAACGCGGCTGGCCAAACCCCGCGCCGGTGCGCGGCCGAAAGCCCCAGGCGTCGTTGAAATAGTCTTCGCTGCCGGTGCCTTGCAGGCTGGGAACCGCCTCGCCGTCGATGTAGAAAAAGTCGTCGCCTTCGCCCCACCAGCCGTCTTGCCCGAGCGTGACCGACATGACCGTGCCGACGAACTGGCCGCGGCCTTCGAGGTCGGCGAGCACGTAGTCGCGGCCGGCCACGGCGGGGTATTCCTGACGATACCGCGCGTAAAAATAGCCCGTGTCGGCAGGCAGCGCGTCGAGTTCGGTCCAATCCACCTGCCAGTAAAGGCCGGTGGTGCGGTCCGGGTTGTCGTTCGTGACGACGATGCGCGCCGACTTGCGGAACGGCATCCGCCAATAACACGTCAACGCACCGGTCGGCGAAACCTGCACGGGCACGCTCTCGACCGCCGCCGGCTGGCCCTGGCCCACGGCGAAGAAATCGCCCAGCGGCACTTCCACGCCGGGTTCGTCCCGCCCGTCCCAGTAAATGCGCAGGCTCAGCGCGTTGAGTTCGTTGACGCGGCCGGCATGGCTGGTCATCCAGATGTGCGTGATGACACCCGGCCCTTCGAGCAGCGGCATTTCGAGCGACTTGCCGGGCGGTAGCA
>JAKCAB010000878.1 GCA_021839785.1 bacterium
CAGTTACACCGCGGCGGACGTGATCGCGCGCCTGCTCGAAGGTTGCGAGCCGGAAGAGGCTGCGCCCGCGACTGCACCTGAACCGGCGGTGGCCGAAGAGGCGCTGCTGGCCCCGGCGCTCGCCTAGAATGCGGCATAAGCCGTCAGGCTTTCAGAGCGTCTTCAGCACCTTCGCGGCCACGCTGAGCGTCTTCGCAATGTCTGTGGCCGTGTGCGCGGTGGAAATGAACCCAGCCTCGAATTGCGACGGCGCCAGATAGACGCTGGCATCGAGCATCCCGTGGAAATAGCGTTTGAAGCGCTCGCGGTCGCTCTGCATCGCGTCGGCCAGGTTGTGAACCGGCCCGGCGGTGAAGTAGCCGCAGAACATCGAGCCGCAGCGGTTGAACTGCACGGGCACACCGGCGGACTTCGCGGCGTCAACCAACCCAGCTTCGAGCGCCGCACCCAGCCCCTCCAGTTTCCGGTACGCCTCGCCGCTCCGCAGTTCTTCCAAGGCCGCGAGGCCGGCGGCCAGCGCGAGCGGGTTGCCGCTGAGCGTGCCCGCCTGGTACACCGGCCCGACCGGCGCGAGATAATCCATGATGTCCGCCCGCCCGCCGAACGCACCTACCGGCAGACCGCCGCCGATGATCTTCCCGAAGCAGGTCAGGTCGGGCCGGATGCCAAACCGCTCCTGCGCCCCGCCGGCCGCGAGCCGGAAGCCGGTCATGACTTCGTCGAAGATCAGCAGCGCGCCGTTCGCCTGGGTGATCTTGCGCATGAACTCGAGGAAGCCGGGTCGCGGCAGGTACAAACCGGCATTGCCCGGCACTGGCTCAATGATGACGCCAGCGATCTGGCCCGCGTTGGCCGCGAACACGGACCGAAGCGCGTCTGGGTCGTTGAACGGCACCACCAGCGTGTGGCGGGCAAAATCGGCCGGCACGCCCGCGCTGTCCGGGTTGCCGAACGTGAGCGCGCCCGAGCCCGCCTTGACCAGGAGCGAATCGGCGTGGCCGTGGTAGCAGCCGTCGAACTTGACGATCTTGTCGCGCTTCGTGAAGCCGCGCGCCAGCCGGATGGCGCTCATGCACGCCTCGGTGCCGGAATTGCACATGCGGACCTTTTCCACGCTCGGCACCAGCGCGCAGATCAGCTTGGCCATCGTGACCTCGAACGGATTCGGAATGCCGAAGCTGGTGCCGTGGTCGGCGGCGGCTTTGACCGCGGCGATGATCTTCGGGTGCGCGTGGCCCAGAATGGCGGGCCCCCAGGTGCCGACGTAGTCCACATACTCGTTGCCGTCCACGTCCCAGATGTGGGCGCGCGCGGCGCGGTTCACAAAAAACGGGTGGCCGCCCACCGCACGAAAAGCGCGCACGGGCGAGTTGACGCCGCCGGGGATGAACTTCAGGGCTTCGGCAAACAGGGCTTCGGATTGGGCACGGTTCATGATCGGAGAATCGAACGCGGATGGACAGTTGCGTGCGCGGGCACGGTCAGAGGTTGATTTGGCCCAACGAGACGGTGAAGCCGGGCAGGAGCTTCGATTTGGCGGTCTGGCCCGCGGTCGCCTTTGAATGCAACCGGAAAGCGCCCTTGGCGAGCGCGAAGACCTCGATGGTGCGGCTGTCCGGATCGACCAGCCAGTATTCCTTCACGCCGAACTGTTCGTAGAGCGCCTTTTTCTCGATGCGATCGCGGTGCCAGGAAGATTCGGACACGATCTCCACCGTGAGGTCCGGCACGCCGCGGATGCGGTCCTGCACGATGCCCAGATTCTCCTTGGCGACGAATAAGAGGTCCGGCTGCACCACGCGTCGCGTGGTCAGCACCACATCCACCGGGCTGAGGTAAACCTGGCCCAGATCGCGCTCGGTGACAAAGTCGTCGAGGATCTGAGCGAGGCGGAGAACGGCACTTTGATGTCCAGGACTCGGGGCGGGGGCCATGAGGATTTCTCCATTCCACAACTCGGTGGGTTGGTTCGTTTCCGGCAACTCGGCCAGCATCTCCTCGTACGTCCAGAGACGCCTTTCCTTCGGGCGCGGTAGCGTTGCAGTCGCCATACCGGAATGATCCTCACGCGACGCGGGAAGGCAAACCGATTCCCGCCCGCCCGTTCAGCGCGACCGAGCCGTCTGCTCCAGCAGCAAGTTGCCTTCGCAATCGAGCCATTGGCGACGGCCGTCGCGTGTGCGTTTCGTCGCCAGGCGTTCGAGGTAAAACAGCGTCGGCTCGGCGATGTGCTGGTTGTTCAGGAACGGTTCGGTGTACTGGATGGCGCCGTACTTGGCCTGGCCGATGTGGTGCTGCTGGCCCACGTGGTTGTTCCAGTCCACGCCTTCGGTGAGGAAGCCGTATGGTCCGTAATGGTGTTTGGCGATGGCACGCAGGATCGTATGGCCGTTCAACTCGAACTGCTGCGCGCGTGCCGGATCGGCCCGCCGCGTGTCGGCGGCAGCCTCGAAATACGCCAACGCCGCCTCCGCATTTTCCCAGAGGTACGCGGTGTCCCAGGATTTCTCCATGAACAGCAGCCCGCGCGTAGCCACGCCGTTGCGGTCGTCGGTCATCTTGAACTGGTCCAGGCCGGCGAGGCAACGGTCGTAGGCGAAGGCGCGGATGGACTCGTCCTTCAACAACCGGGCAATGGGCAGCAACGTGCGGAACGCCACCGAGTACGCCACGTTTTCCTGCGGATCGTAGGTGTCGTGGTTGATGCTGCCGAAGATGCCGCCAGCCCGGACGAACACTCCGGTCTTCTCTCGCAAGGTGGTGCGGTAATCCACGAGCTTGCGCGCGGTCAGTCCGGCCTGGAGTTGCAGGATGAAGAGACTGTCCGCCGAGGTTTGCCAGAACGGATCGTCGCCGCCTTCCGGGGACTTCCGATAAACCTTGCCGTCCGGCGTGGTGCGACGCGGGTACCAGCCGTTCGGCACCGACTCGACATGGTCGCGAATCCAGGCTGCCGTCCGCGTTGCCATGCGCTCCAGCCGCTCCCGTCGGGCGTCACGAAGCGGGAAGTTGTCGGCGAACAGCAGGAGTTGGTACGCCACCTTGGCCATCGAGCCGGGGCAGAACCAGTCCGACTGGTGCTTGTAGTTCAAGCAGAATTTGCCGGAGGTCGTCTCGCGGTAGCCGCGAATGAATCCGGTCGCCTCGTCGAGAAATCCACCTTCGAGCACGTGGTCCAGGATGGCGAGCGCGTTGGTGCGCCAGTCCAGCTTGCCGAGGAAGCGTCCCCAGTTGTCGATCTCCCACGCGCCTCCCGCCGCGTTGGCCGCCCAACCCGGCCCTTCCAGGTTGCCGAAGTCGTGCCAGCCCATGACCTTGCCCTCCGGGTTGACGAAGCTGGAGATGCCCACCAGGTGGCCGTGCTCGTCGCGGCGCAGCGTCTTGTCGAGCGTGAACCGGAGCGAGTCGCGGACCGAGTCCACGATCGTGTACCGCGCGTTTTCTGGGAGGTAGAAAACGCCGGCGCCGCTGTCGGCTGGCGACGGGGCTTCTGCGCCGACCACGGTGCCAGATAGGGCCAGGGTTAAGCTGCGAAAGAGCCAGGTTCTCATGGATGAATTCCGGGTGTGCTGTTGACCGCGGAGTCTTGCGAAGCCGCGGCGCCTTGTCCAGTCAGGCGATGCGAGGGTGCGGCGCGCGGGTTGACTTGACCGGGGGCATGGGTGACTCTGCGCACAGCCTGGCCTTGTGCTCCGCGGCGACAAAACCCACGGTGCGGTCGGGCTCGCGTTCGAACTGCTTCGGGCACAGACAGACATCAGGAATGAAACGCTGGTTTGCATTTTTCGCAGGCATCGCCTTCACGTTCCTCCCATTGAGCGCCGGCGCCGCTGACAATGCGGTTGCCGGCAGCAGGATCAACGACTGGCTCGCCGAGGAACTCGATTACTCGATGCAGCACCTGGCGATGCCCGATGGCACCAAGCCGTACTACCTCGCCTACGCCGTGCAGGAGCGGCGCGTGTTTTCGATCGAGGCGACGCTGGGAGCGCTGGCTGGCGATCGGGATTACCACCAACGGCTGCTCGACGTGGATGCCCGCGTGGGGGACTACAAGCTGGACAACACCCACAAACTGCGCGGCGGCGATCAGGGTTTCGATCCCGCGGATTACCTTTACGGCGGCGCGGTCGAGATCGGGCTCGACGATGACGAGGACGCGATCAAGCAGGCGCTGTGGCGCGCCACGGACCGGAGTTTCAAGTCGGCGGTCAAGAAGTACCAGCGGGTGCTGACGAACCTGAAGACGCAGGTCGAGGAGGAGGATCAATCCGGCGACTTCACGAAGGAGCCGCCGAGCGTGTACTCGGAGCCGCCGGTCAGCATCGAGCTCGACCGCGCGGCCTGGACCGCGCGGCTCAAGCGCGTGTCCGCCGCCGCGCGGACGCAGCCGTTGATTTACAGCTCGTCTGTGGCCCTCACCGCCGGCAGCGAGAACCGCTGGATGGTGACCAGCGAAGGCACGCGCCTGCAGACCGGCGGCAAACGGCTGCGGGTGATTCTATCCGCCAGTACCAAGGCCGAGGACGGCATGGATTTGAGCCAGACTTACATCTTCGATGCGACCACCGAGGACAAGCTGCCGAGCGAGGCGGAGATGGCGAAGGCTTTCGACAAGGTGATCGCGCAAGTGCTGGCCTTGCGGAAGGCGCCGCTGGTGGAGCCGTTCACCGGCCCGGCGATCTTGATGAACCGGGCCAGCGGCGTGTTCTTCCACGAAATCTTCGGCCACCGCATCGAGGGCCACCGGCAGAAAGACGTCGAGGAGGGGCAGACCTTTGCCAAAAAAGTCGGCGAGGCGGTCCTCCCGGATTTCCTCAGCGTGCGGGACGATCCGACGTTGGAGGCTTTCGACGGACAGCAATTGCGGGGTTTTTACCGCTACGACGACGAAGGCGTGCCCGCGCAAAACGTGACGCTGGTTGACCACGGCATCTTGCGGAACTTCCTGATGTCGCGCAGCCCATTGAAGGAATTCCCGCACTCGAACGGGCACGGGCGGGCGGAACCGGGTCGGAACGCGGTTTCGCGCATGGGCAACCTGATCGTGGAATCCAACCGGCGGGTGCCGTTCGCGGAGTTGCGCAAGCTGCTGATCGCGGAATGCCAGAAACAAGGCAAGCCGTACGGCCTCCTTTTCGACGACATCACCGGCGGCTTCACCGGCAACCGGCGGATGAGCGCGCAATCCTTCAAGGTGCTGCCCGTGGTCGTGTACCG
>JAKCAB010000085.1 GCA_021839785.1 bacterium
CGTCCCGCTGGGCGTTTGGCACGACCGCCTGCGGCCTTACACCCAGAGCGATTGGACCAACGACCTTTATCGCTGTCCGTCCTACAAGGGTTTGACGCTTCCCGGCAACGACATCGCCGACCCGCTGGGCAGCTACGGTTACAACGCCAACGGCACCCAGTTCGCCTTCAGCCAAATCGGGCTGGGCGGGTACTTGACCGAGCCGGACAACTGGGATTCGGCGGTCGCCATCCGCGAGTCCGCGGTGACCGCGCCGGTGGACATGATCGCGCTGGGCGACGCCAACCTCATGTGGCTGCTCTCGCCGGTGCTCAAGGCGTATTACGGCATCGAAGGCCCCACGAGCTACAGCGGCTACGCCCGGCTGGACATCAATTCCTGGCTGCGCTCGACCGCGGCCGGTTTCGGCGGCAGCGCCGGAATCCTCCAGGCCAGCCTGGCGCGGCATCGCGGACGGCTCGAAATCGTGTTCTGCGATGGCCACGTCGAACAACCGCGCGCCGGAAAACTCTTCGAAAAATCCGACACCAGCCTGCGTCGCTGGAACATCGACAACCAGCCCCACGCGGACCAGCTCGTGAAGTGAGCCGGCGGGCCGGCCGGCCGGCCCGGTTGGCGCACCCAAGGACGAAGAAGCGGGAGGGCACCCGCAGCCGGCCAGCGCCGGGTCGGAAGTTACGATCGGACGAACTCCTTGACCGGCGTGAGACGCCGCGTAGGTTCGTTTTCCGATCGGCTCAGGAACCCGAAAACCCAATATCCATCCCATGAAGAACCAGCGACCTCCCTCCTCTACAAAACGTAACCTGGCCTCTCTCGGCGCCGTGCTTGCGGTCCTGACTTCCGCGACCGCCGCGCCACCCGGCCCGGCGCCTCAGGTTCCCGCTGGCGGCGGCCCGCCGGGCGCGTTTCCCAACACCTCCGTGTCCGCGGTGAACGTCATTGCGAAGGGCAGCACCGAGTTCAATGGCAACGTGGACGTGCCCGGCTTCGACGGACAAGGCCCGATCCCGTGGTCGTTGAACCGTTACAACCGTGGCGATTTCGCGCTCCGCCTTTCGCCGGGCGACCCCACCGCCGCGCTCGACAACCTGAACCAAGGCTTCATCGACTTCGGCGACAACTCGCCCGGCGTCGCGGCCAGCCAGGCCTGGCGGCCCAGCCGGCTGTTCGGCGTCGTCATCCCCACCGCGCGCCAGAACGGCCCGATCGATTGGGGCGACGGCGAAGGGCCGTTCTTTCCCACGGTCGCGCTTTCCTGGGCGTCCTCCGGGCCGAGCTACAACATGATCGACGGCAGTTTCGGGGCTGGAGATCTCGACATCAACACCGGCCGCGCCGGCACGCACGCCTCCAGTCCCGAGGCGAATTTCAGTTTCTCGACCGCTTGGTTTCCGTTCGACCAAGGCTGGCTCGGCGGCGATGTAGCCGGCCCCAACGCCGAAGGAGCCTCAGCGTGGACGGCCCCCAACGCCCACGCCGCCGGATTGTCCGCCGGCCTCGTCAAATGGCTCGATTACCCGACGGGCAGCGGCCTTTACGGCGGCGGAGCGGAGCTGCGGCTGCCGGGCGTGAACGCCTTGGAAGACGGCATGGTGTTTGCGACGTCCTCGGACGGGAGCAGCGACGTAAACGTGGTGGGCGTCGCGCCCAAGCAGGATGGTTCGGCCTGGCTGGTCACGGTGCGCGAAGACGCTGCCACGGACGCCGAGACGCTGGCCGCCGCCGGCCAGTCGGAATTCGAGTTCGTGTACGTGCCTTTTGATGCCCCGCGGCTCGTGGGCGGGTTCATCTCGGGCGCCGATGGCTCCAAGCGCAAGGCGGTGGGCGAGTTCACGGTCACCCGCACCGGCGCCGGCACTTACGAGTTGGCCATTCCCGGCAAGACCGGCTCCGACGGCGCGTTGCTGCTCCAGGTGGCCGACCTCGAAACCGGCACGGCGGAGCCGCTCGCCTCGCGCGCGTTCCTCAGCTACGAGTACAAAGACGGGAAGTTCGTCATTCAATCGCGCAAGACCACTTCGGACACGACCGCCGATCTCGCGGACGCCAGTTTTTACGTGGGGTGGGTGGATTTCGCGACGCCGCTGGCGCCGCCTGACGGTCCCCGGATGCGCAGCCTGGCGGCGGTGGCCGTGTCCGGCGATGGCGTGACGGCCAAGGAGTCCGGCATCGCGGCCAATACCGACACCGCCGAAGTGCTCGTGACCTACATCGACTCGAACAACTACGGCGGCTACATCGACCCGATCACCCAGTTGGTGCCGGTCGCCGCCCTGGTGGGCCGCTTTTACGACCCGACGACGCTTGCGCCCACCGGCGATCCGTTCGTCATTTTCGGCAACACCGTGGGCGCACTCAGTCGTTGCGATGTGAAGTACAATCCGGTCTCCAAGCAATATGTCGTGGTGGCCAACGCCCGCGGCGACGGCGACCTCGGCATGGACGTGCCGTTGATCGCGTTGGTGAACCCGGCCGCCGTGGCGGGCGCCAATTCGCCCGTCGCCAAGGCCTGGGTGCATCACCCGGACACCGACCAATCGTACGACGACGTCGCGGTGGCGGTGAGTTCGAAGAACGGAAACATCCTGCTGGTGGCGGAGCGAAAGGCCGCCGGCGAAGGCGAATCGACCATCGGTTGCCTGTACGACAAGACCGGCGCCCGGCTTACCCCGTCCTTCACGCGGCTCGACTTGCTCCAGTCCGTGGGCGACGAGGACGATCCGGATGCCCTCTACCTCGAAGGGCTTGATGCCTTCCTGTACCTGTCCAACACCGACAATGACAACGGCTCCACCGGCACGCTCCATAACCGGATCGTCGGTTCGCTCGTGGACGCGGTCCCGGACGGCCAGGGCAAGCTCGTGGTTCGCCCCGAGCAACCCCTCTCGGACGGACTTCCGGAAGGCCGGCCCGAAGGTCACCCAGCCTCGCTTTGGAACCCGTTCAACGGGCAACTCATCACCGCGTACGACGCCGGCAACGGCACGGCCCAAGGTGACCTGTCGTTCTTCAACCTGGACGCGCCGCCAACCTATGCCTTCACGGCGGCGCAGCCGGAGATTCCGTACCTCGACGGCACCACCGGCAATCCGTTCAACCACCAGCACCCGCAACTCGCGGCCGACCCGGAGCACGGCGTGATCGTGGTGGGCTTCAATGCCACCGGCAGCACGGTAGGTTTGCCGGAGGCGTACGTATTCCGCGTGCTGGGGCCGGACGGCCACCCGCTGCCGAGCCAACTGGGCGCGCCGTACTTCCTGGCCGACTCGCCGGGCGGCCTGGGCACCAGCGCCAATTACCACAACGTGAAATACTCGCCCGCCAGCAAGTCTTTCCTGGCAGCGTTCACCAGCACTCCTGGCGTCACTTACCTGGCGGCTTTGCAGGTTACTTCCTCGCACCTGGCGCCGGTGACGCCGCCCAGCCTCGCGATCACGGTCCAAGGCGCTGGCGTGGTGCTCACCTGGCCCGCCAGCGCCACTGGCTTCGACGTGCAGGCGACGCCAACATTGTTGCCCGCGGCCTGGCAGTCCGCCGGCCTGACGCCGACGGTCGAAGGCGACCTCAACAAAGTCACGGTGCCGGCCACCGGCGCGGCGCAATTCTTCCGGCTGAGCAAGCCGTGAGCGTCACGACTACTTGAAGTCTTGCCACCAGGCGCGGAGCCGGACATCGGTTCCGCGCCTTTTGGGTCTGCGGGCGCCTCGCGGACTTGCGCTACTTCGAGTTCGGTGGGTGCACCGAGACCGCACGATCGGAGCGGGGCAACCAGCCGGATGTCCCGTCTAATCCCTGTTGCCGGTCAAGTCAGCCGGTAGCACTGTCCCAACGTTGCTGAGCCATGAAGCGCATACTTGTTGCCCTGGTGTTGTTCATGACCGCTGCCGGACTACACGCCGCGTCGCCGCGCGAGGCGGATTGGAAAAAGGTCGAGGAAGCCGTGCAAAAAGGCCTCCCGCAGACCGCGATCACCAACCTGCAGCCGATCATCCAAGGCGCGCTGGCCGACCAGGCCTGGGCCGAGGCCACCCGGGCCATCTGTCGCCGGATCGTCCTCGAGGCCCAAATCCAGGGCAACCGACCCGAGGAAAAAATCGTCCGGCTCGACGCCGAGTTGGCGAAGGCGCCGGCCGAAATCCAACCGCTGCTCCAGACCGTCCTGGCCAAATGGTACTGGCAGTACTTTCGGATGAACCGCTGGCGGTTCCTGCAACGCACCGCCACGGCCCAGGCCCCCGGCCAGGACTTCACCACCTGGGACCTGCCGCGGTTGTTCGCGGAGATCGACCGGCACTTCACCGCCGCGCTGGCCGCGGCGCCGCAGCTCCGCGCCACGCCCATCGCCGCGTTCGACGATCTCCTGCCCCGCGGCACGTTGCCCGACACTTACCGGCCCACGCTCTACGATTTCATCGCCCACGAGGCGCTCGCTTTTTACACGGCCGGCGAACAGGCGGGCGCGCGGCCGGAAGACGCGTTCGAGCTCCCCGCCGACAGCCCGATCTTCGACGCCGCTGACCAATTCCTGGCCTGGAAACCCGCGACCACGGACACGAACGCGCCGGCGCTGAAGGCCATCCGGCTTTACCAAGACCTATTGCGCTTTCACCAAGCCGACCCGGATCGGACCGCCTTCCTGGACGTGGACCTGGCGCGGTTGCTTTGGGGCAAGAACGTGGCCTTTGGCGAGTCGAAGGACGAGCGTTGCCAGGCCGCGTTGAAGCGCTTCGCGGAGGCCAATGGCGATCACGAGTTGGCGTCGCTGGCGTTGTATCACTGGGCCGGGATGCTCCGGGACGAAGGCAATCCCGCCGAGGCGCACAAGCTGGCGTCGCGCGGCCGGGATGCGCACCCGCACAGCCCCGGCGGCAAGCTGTGCGCGAATCTCGTCGCCCAGATCGAGGCGAAGTCCGCGAGCATCGCCACCGAGCGCATCTGGAACGCGCCCTGGCCGAAGATCACGGTCAATTACCGGAACGTGAGCAACGTCTGGTTCCGCGCCGTTGCGTGGAACTGGGACGATTTTCTCGAGCGCCGCCACCGCCGGCCGGAAAACCTGAGCGACGCCGAGCGCAAGGCCGTGCTCGCCAAGCCGCCGGCGCTGGCGTGGTCGAACGTGTTGCCGGCCACCGCCGACTTCAAGCCGCGGACCGTGGAATTGCCGGCGCCGACGACGCTCGAGCCGGGTTTCTACTTCCTGATCGCGAGCCACAA
>JAKCAB010000612.1 GCA_021839785.1 bacterium
AGCGGCCGCGATTTCCAATCACCTCGTCACGGTGTTTTTGCCGGCCTACGTGAGCCGACCCTATTTGCTCACCGGCGATCTGAACGAGGACGTACTCCACCCGCCCGCGGGCAGTCGCAAGCCCATCTCGGCGCTGGCGAATCCTGCGACCGGCCTGCGCCTCACCACGCCCACCGTGCCGGGCACGCAGAACGAACCCACCTGGTCCACGCGCCCGCCGGGCTTGCTGTATCGCTACGACTACGTCCTGCCAGGTGGCCTGTTGTTCTCGAACTTGGTTTCGACCGAACTGGTCAGCGCGCGGCGTCTCGATCCGCTCCCGCCGCCGCTGGAACGCACCGACGAAACCCTGGCCTCGGATCATCTGCCGCTGCTGTTCGTGTTTGCCAATCCGTACGAGCAACCGTTTGCGATCACGGGTTTTGGGGTCGAGCGCGGTCTGATCACGCTCCGCTGGGAGGCCTCGCCGGCATTCGCTTATGACTTGCAGGCCACACCTGACGGCCGAGGCTGGACGGCGGTGGCGACAAACCTGACGACGCTGGGCACCACGCTCTCGCATACGTTCGTGTGGACTGGACCGCGAGCCTGGTTCCGCGTCCGCCGCACCCCTTGAATTGCCGGAGCACCGGCCTTGCGCAAAGCTGCGGTTCGTGACACGAATAGACGGCCGCCAAATCGATGAATCGAATGATGCGAAACCGACACGCCTGCCTGCTTGCCTTGCTCCTGGCCGCGCTTGCCGTGGGGTGCCATTCCGGCCCCACCATTGACACCACCGGGGTCGAGGAGGCGTTCGTGTTGGTTTCCGGCACCAACCGCGTCATCGTGGACCGGGCCATCGACAGCGCCCGAGAAGGTGACCTCAAGACAGCGCTGGCCACCTTCCGCGAAATCAAGAACAAGTACCGGCTCAACCCAAGCCAGGAAATGGCCGTCAAAGACATCCTGGAGGAAATCCGGAAACACCTGCCCCCCGAAACGCCGGCTCCCGACAAGCGTTGAGCTGCGCCCGCGTTCGCCCGGCCGGGCGGCGCGCACCGCGAACAAAATGTTGCCTGCCGGGCGCGGAGACCTTCCCATCGGGCCATGCAGGATTTGATCTCCAAAGCCGAAACGTTGCTCGAAGCGCTGCCGTACATTCAACGCTTCAGCGGCGCCACGTTCGTGGTCAAGTACGGCGGCAGTTTCATGGATTCGCCCGACCCGGCCGTGCGCACCGGCGTGGCGCGCGACATCGTTTTCCTCGAAGCCGTCGAGATCGACCCGGTGGTCGTGCATGGCGGCGGCAAGGCCATCACCCGCGCGATGGAAAAGGCGGGGCTGAAGGCCCAATTCGTGCAAGGGATGCGCGTCACCGACGAAGCCTCGGTGAACCTCGTCAACGACGTGCTCTCGCACGAAATCAACCCGGAAGTGGTGGCCGCCATCAACCGCCTGGGCGGCCAGGCCAAAGGCTTCGCCGGACCGGACATCTTCCGCGCCCGCAGATTGTCGGCGCGAAACGAGGCGGGCGCGCCGGTCGATCTCGGCTTCGTCGGCGAAGTCGTGGAGGTGAACACGACCCCGCTGCTGGAGTGCCTGGCACGCGGAGTGACGCCGGTCATCAGCCCCACCGCGCGCGGCTTCGACGGCCGGCTGTACAACTGCAACGCCGACATCGCCGCCGCCATGACCGCCATCGCGCTCAAGGCCAAGCGGCTCGTCTTCATGAGCGACGTGCCGGGCCTGCTGCGCGAACCGAAGGATCCCGCCACCGTGATCCCGCACCTGAAAACCGGCGAGGTGGACGGCCTCAAACAAACCGGCGTGGTGGACAAAGGCATGATCCCCAAAGTGGACAGCGCCGTGGCCGCCATCAACGCCGGCGTGGAGAAGGTGTCGTTCGTGGACGGCCGGGTGCCGCACGCGGTGTTGCTGGAGATTTTCACCGACGAAGGCGTCGGCACCGAGATCGTGCTCTGAGCTACGCCGCCGAGTTATCAGACCGTCCGTTCCAGACGGTAGCCGAGGCCGTGGACGGTCTTGAGCCAGCGCGGTTCCTCGGGATTCGGCTCCAGCTTTGCGCGCAGGCTGGCGATGTGGTTGTCCACGGTCCGCGTGGTCGGAAAGGCGCCGTAGCCCCAGACGACATCGAGGAACCGTTCCCGCGAAACCGGCTCACCTTCCGCGTCGGCCAGAAGCCGAAGCATCGCGAATTCCTTCGCCGTGAGGTGAAGTTCCTTGCCCCGGCGCCAGGCGCGTTGGCGGGCGAGGTCCACCTGCACTTCACCCATAGTTAGTTCGCGGGTCGCGGCGGCTTGTCGTTGCGTGCGCCGCAGCAAGGCGCGGACGCGGGCGAGCAATTCGTCGGTGCTGAATGGCTTCACCAAGTAGTCGTCCGCTCCGGCGTCCAAGCCAGTCACGCGGTCTTCGATCTGCCCCTTCGCGGTCAACATCAGAATCGGCTCCAGCCGACCACGGCGGCGCAGTTCAGCGCACAACGCAAAGCCATCCAGCCGCGGCAACATGATGTCCAGCAGCATGAGGTCTGGCTTCTCGGCCAGCGCGCGCTCCAGACCGGTCTCGCCATCCTGCGCGACCAGCACGCGATGCCCTTCGGTGGCGAGGATGTCGGCGAGCGCCGTCCGCATCGCCAACTCGTCTTCGATGATCAAAATGCGCGGCATGGGGATGACCTTCAGGTTTGGCGCGATAACGGCAAGGCCGCGCGCGGCAGTTCGATCACAAACCGGCTGCCCTGGCCGACCTCGCCCTCCACGCGCACCCGGCCGCCGTGGGCTTCCGCGACGTGTTTCACAATGCTCAAGCCGATGCCCACACCGGGTGTTTCGCGACGCAACTCCGAGCCGCGCCGGTAAAACGGCTCGAAGATCCGCTCGCGGTCGGCAGGCGGAATTCCCGGTCCGTGGTCCGTGACCGACAAGGCCAGCGGCGGCGCGCTGTCAGCCGTGCCGCCGGTCACGGCGATCTCGACCGTCGCGCCGGCGGGCGAGTGTTTCACCGCGTTGTCGATGAGGTTGACCAAGGCTTGTTGGATCGCCTTGCCGTCCAGCGTGGGTGGCGGGTCCAGGTGCGCCGGCCGGTCGAGTCGCAACTTGACCTCGCGTTCGGAGGCGTACGGTTCCATCAGGCTCGTGGTCTGCTCGGCGAGCGCCAGCAGATCGGTCGGCTCGAACTCGTAGCGGCGGCGGCCTTGATCGATGCGGGAAAAGTCGAGGACGTTTTCGATCAACGACGACAACCGCCGGCATTCCTGACCGATGAGGCGGAAGTAATCGCGGCGTTTCGTTTCGTCCGTGATCCGGCCGCGGTCCAGGCTTTCGGCGAGGAGGCGCACCGAGGCGATCGGCGCGCGGAGTTCGTGGGAGACGCTCGACACGAAGTTCGACTTGAGTTCGCTCAAATGCTGTTGCCGCCGGAAGGCGCGGTGGGCGGAGACCAGACCCACTCCGGCCGTCGTGGCGGCCGCAAGCACCACCGCCAGGAACCACCACGTCCGCTGGCGCTGGCGGGCGTACAGCGCCGCTGGATCGGCCAGGTACACGCGCGCGCTCAGCCTGGGTTCGAGCGTGCCGGGTTGAACGGAAAAGCGGGCGGCACGTTCAGCCAGTAAAGCCGTGCCCGAAGGCGACGGCGGCACCGTGCGCCCCGCGATCGTGACCGCCACCGCAAAGTAAGCGGGCAGGTCGGGCAAGTCGCGGTGGATACCCGCAACGACATTCGTCACCTCGCACTCGGTCCAGCCGTGGAAGCGCGGGCTCGCGGGCGGGAACCGGGTCAACAACCAGAGATTCCCGGCGCAGTCTGAGTCGGGTGCGCTGGCAGCGACCGGGCGATTCCGCTGGACCCAAATCGGCGCCACTGCGAACGAGGCGAGAAGCTCGGGCTGGCCCGCCCGATTAGTCACGATCAATCCGCGCCGACGCCATTCCTGTTGCATGGCGGCGAGCAGATCACGCGAGACCTGCGTGGTCTCCCAGAGCCGCCACCACGCGGACAGGCAGGTCGCGTTCGTCGCCTCTTCGGTGGTGGGCGGCAGGCCGTGGACTTGGCCCGGCGGCTGCCGAGCCGGATCTTCCGTGCCTAGCGCGAACTGATCGGCCAAGCGCTGCAACAACAGCGGTGTGATTGCGGTGGGTTGGCAGACCAGATTCGAGCAGGCGATCTGGAACAGCCGGTTGCTCGCCGCCGCATCGCCTGCCAGTGGCAGTTGCAGTTCCGTGGCGCGCCAAAGCGCCAGCGGCGCCAACGGCAGGCCACTTTCGCCAAGCGCGGCGGGATATTTGGACGCCAACTCCTCAAGCCGCGCCAGGGCGGCGTTGGTGTCGCCCATCCGCGCCATGCTTTCCGCCAGTCGATACAGCGTGTCCGCAGCGAACTCCGTCGGCGGTTGGTCGGCGAGGAAGTCCTCCCAGCGATGCGCCGCCGCCGCGAAGTCGCCGCGCGAGACCGCCTGCCGCGCGGATTCCCAATCGGCGCGGGCCTCCACCGACAAACTCGCCAGGTCGAAAGCGTGCGGCGCCGGCAAGGGAGCGAACGGCCGCGGCCAGACCGCTTCGCCGGCGGCGTCCACGACGAAGCCCGGCCGGTCGAGGTCCACGTCCGCGACCAGCTTCGGGTTGGTGGGTGACCGCGGGTCCACTTCGAAGAGCGGCATGATCGCGCGGTCTGCGACTTCCTGGGCGAGCCGGCCGGCGCGGTCGCGGGCCTCCTGTTCGGCGAGCCGCCGGTCCTGCCGCAGCGACGCCAGGCCGAGCCCGGTGAGGATGACCACGGGCAAAACGATCAACGTCGCCTGCCAGCCAAAGCCAGGCAGGCGGGCGCGACGCAGTTTTGGGGGCGCGTTCACAATTCGGGCGGCGGCCATTCCTGTAGCAGAGTCTGCCAGGCCCGCCGAGGCGATTTGTCATGGAAATGTAAAATCGCGAAACAGTGGAGGTGCTGTTCACGCCACTACCAGAGCCGTTCAGTGCGGCGGGCTCTTCTCGCCCCGCGGACCTGGCACGAAATAGGCTAAGTAAAAGGTTCTTCCGACTTTGTAATGGGTAAACGGGCGTAAGGCCGAGGAAAAGGGCTGTTAAGAATGAGGGTTTCTGCACGGCTCGTCGTGGGTGGAGATCCCGCTTTCCGCAGAAGAAGAGGATGCGAATGCGGTAGTTGCGGAAGCTGCGAAAGCCCCGGGCCGCGGCTTGGAGGCTCTGGAT
>JAKCAB010000786.1 GCA_021839785.1 bacterium
TGCCGGTGCAAATGAACAGAATGGTCTTCATTCCCGCTGCGAAAGGATGGGACGTTGCGGAGGGGTCGGCAAGTCGTCAACGGCGAAATCCCCGCCAAAGCCAGCCAGTGGACGGCGAGGAGCGTGCTTGCCCGGGGCGGCTCAAGGCTTGCGGGCCTCGACCACGGCCAGGCCTTTCAACAAATCCAGGGCTCGCACCAGGACCGGATCGGCCACCAACGGCGGCGGCGGGACCTGCGGTTTGCGCGAGCGCGACGGCGCAAACGATGGCGGCTCCGCGATGCGCGGCCGCGGCGACGGCGTGTCTAGGCCCTCGCGGTGCAGGCGGACCAATTCGGCTTCGGTCAGTCGCGCGGAACGATTCGCGCCAGCGACGCGCGTGGCCGCCGCGCCGGTGCCCGGCAACGGTTTGAAGGGGTCTTCGAGGTATTTTCGCTCATCGGCCGGGGCCACGTTGACCACAATGTCCGGCGTCAGACCGGCCGCCGGCATCGGTTTGCCGTCGCCGACCTTGACCTCGGCCACCGCGATCCGCAGGCGCTGCCCGGTGCTGAGCGTGAATTCCTGGAACACGCTGGCCTGACCCGCGGTCGCCGAGCCGATCAGCAGGCCGGTGTGCGTCGCCTGCAACGCCGCCGCGAGGGCCTCCGCCGCGCCGCGCGTCTCGCCGTTCACCAACATGGCGAGCGGGAGTGTGAAGACGTTCGTCCCGCCGGTGGCCCGCGCCTGGCCGGCGCCCCAATCGAGCAAGGGTCGCTCCTGGTTCACGAACAACGCCGCCACGCGCCCCGCCTCAGCGAAGTCGTCACCCTCGGCGAAGCGCAAATCCAGCACCAGCCCCTTCAATTGGTTCGTTTCCAACAAGTGCCGGTACGCCTCCGCAACCAGCGGGGCCAGCCCGGCTTTCACGTGCGCCACGCGCAGATAGCCGCAACCGCCGTCGAAAACGTTGGTCTGCGCGAGCGGCGCGGCCTTTTCGCCGGGTGTGGCCGCCGGGGCGCCGTTGGTCACCCAAAACACACGCGAGCGAAAATGGTCCAGCAGACCGTTGACCGCGGCCTCGGTGACCTCCGTCTCGGACACGCCGGCCAGGTTGGTCCGGATCACGCCCATCAACTCCTCGAGTTTCGGAGGCTCCGCCGCCCGGAGCGCGAAGCCGAGGAGCGCGGGCAGCAGCAGGTTCCACAAGATGCGATTCATCGGGCCGCAGCCTAGCACACCGCGCGGGCGGAAAGCGAACGGAGTTTGTACCCAGCCTTCCTTCGCCCGCACCCGCTATGCGCAAAGCCATCGCTATTGCACAAATAATGTCGCAATTGCGACATTATTTGCACCATTTTCCGTGGAGCCATCAGTGGCTGGCCCCGGCGGCATGTTTTTCTTTGCGGGCTGCCCGGTCGCTATCCATCCTTCCGGCATGGGTACACGCCGTGAAGCGCGCGAGCGCGCCATGCAATTCCTCTTTCAGTACGACCTGAACCCGCCTGCCGACCTGGAGGCGGCGCTGAACACTTTTTTCGAATCCCAGCGACCCGCGGCCCTGGCCGAGGAAAAAGGCAAGGCGTCCTGGGGCGAAAAAGCCGAGCTGCCCCCGCCTTCCGCCGAGGAGGCCGCAGTGCGGTTGTTCGCCGAACCGCTCATTCGCGGCACGCTGGAGCACCGGCCGGAGCTGGACAAAGAAATCCAGAAACACGCCAGGAATTGGGACCTCCACCGCATGGCGGGCGTGGACCGGAACGTCCTGCGGCTCGCCGTCTATGAGATGTTCCACCGCCACGACATCCCGCCGGTGGTCAGCATCAACGAGGCCGTGGACATCGCCAAGAAGTACTCGACCGACGACAGCGGCAAGTTCGTGAACGGCATCCTCGACAGTCTCCGCAAGGAACTCATGCGGCCGGCGCGGATCGTGCAATGAAGGCGGCAATGCCCGACTCTTTGCGATGCCTGGTCCGTCGGACGAGTCGTCGGTTGGCGGTCGCCGGCTGCGCGTCGGCCTTCGTGAGCCAAAGCCGGAAGGCGCGACGCCCCACGGACCACTGACCCCGGACGACGCGATGTTCGCCGACCTCCATCTCCACACCGCTTTCTCCGACGGCACGTACTCGCCGGAGGAACTCGTCGGTCACGCGTGCCACCAGCATTTGTCCGCCATCGCCGTCACAGACCACGACACGGCCGAGGGGTGCGCTCGGGCCGCCTCCGCCTGCGCGCAGAACGGGATCGAGTTCCTCGCCGGCACCGAGTTGACCGCGGAACTGGATGGCCATGAACTGCACATCCTAGGCTACGGTTTCGACGCCACACATCCACGCTTCCAGCGCGAACTCGCCACCTTCCAACGCGTCCGCCAGGAGCGGATTCGCGAAATGGTGGCCCGCCTGAACGGCCGCGGCGTGCCGCTCCGCGCGGAGACGGTTTTTGCGCTGGCGAATTGTCAATCCCCCGGCCGGCCACACGTGGCGCGGGCGCTCGTGCAAGGAGGCTATTGCTCGTCGCTGGACGAAGCCTTCGAGCGCTTTCTCAAAAAACACCGGCCGGCGTGGGTGCCGAAGTTCAAGATGTCCGCCCTCCAGGCGATCGAATTGCTCCACGCCGCCAACGGCGTGGCCGTGATGGCGCACCCCGGCCTCAACCGCCTCGACCCGCTGATTCCCGAGCTCGTGGCCGCGGGCCTGGACGGTCTCGAGTGCTGGCACACGAAGCATTCGGTCGCGGCAGTGCAGCATTATCTCGAACTCGCGCTGCGCTACGGCCTTCTGCCCACCGGCGGCTCCGATTGCCACGGCCTCAACAAGGGCCAGCCGTTGATCGGCACGGTCAAAGTCCCCTTCGAATACTACGAGTGCTTGAAGCAAGCCGTCGCGGCCCGGCGCATTTCGCCGTCCTAACTGCCGCGCACGCCTTTCCCTCAACATGGGCCTTTTCCAGAAACTCAAAGCGGGTCTGCAGCGGACCCATTCCAAGCTCTTCCACGAGATCAAGCGCATCGTCACGCGCTCGCCCCGGTTGACGGGCAGTTCGCTCGAAGAACTCGAAGCCGCGCTCATCGGGGCGGACCTCGGTTATGCGCTGACCCAGCAGATCATCGTGGCGGTGAAGAAGGCTTACGAAACCCAGGGCAGCGGCGGCGTGGACGTGTTCACCATCGCGCAAGGCGAAGTCGAGAGGAGCCTGGCCACGAACGACGCCACGCTGCGTCGCGCCCCGGCCGGGCCGACCGTGGTGTCGATCGTGGGCGTCAACGGCACCGGCAAGACCACCACCAGCGCCAAGCTCGCCCACCTCGTCCAGGAGCGCGGCGAGTCCGCGGTACTGGCGGCGTGCGACACCTTCCGCGCCGCGGCCATCGAGCAGCTCAAGCTCTGGGGCGAACGCCTCCAGGTGCCGGTGGTGGCCGGCGCCTATAACGCGGATCCCGCCGCGGTGGCGCACGACGCCATCAGCGCGGCCCAGTCGCGCGGCGCGCACTACCTGTTCGTGGACACCGCCGGCCGGTTGCACACCAAGAGCAACCTCATGAAGGAGCTGCAGAAGGTCCATCGCGTGATGGACAAGAAGCTCGCCGGCGCGCCACACGAAGTCCTGCTCGTGCTCGACGCGACCACCGGCATGAACGCGCTCAACCAGGCGCGCGAATTCCACAAAGCGGTGCCTTTGACCGGTCTGGTAGTGACCAAACTCGACGGCACCAGCAAGGGCGGCATGGTCGTCGCGATCCAAAAGGAGTTGGGGCTGCCGATCAAGTTCATCGGCGTGGGCGAGCAACCGGACGACCTCCAACCCTTCGACCCGAAGCAATTCGCCGAGGCGCTGTTCAGCGAGAAGGGGTGAGCAGATTGGCGGCAGACGCTCGAACTCGTTCCGCACCCAGGCTTGCAGACCCGATACTTTCCCGCACCTTTCTGGCATGACGCGAGAAGCGCTGAAGAGCCGGCTTGAGGCGCGGCCATTCAAGCCGTTCAACTTACGGCTTGCCGATGGGGCAACCGTGACCATCCCCCACCCGGAATTCGTCTTGTTGAGCCAGGGTGGACGCACTGCGATCATCAACCCGGAGGGCGAGAGGTTTATCGAGGTGGACCTCGGGTTGGTCACCGCCATCGAGTGGCCCGCTGCCAGCCAGGCGGCGTGAATCGAAGGACGGTGAGAATCCCGCCGCTCAAGCCCGGAAGAGCTGCCCCATTTTCCTGCCCAGGATTCGCCCGGCGATCAGCAGGCTGGCGCTGAGGATCGCCATGCCCACCACCCCCAAGGCACAAGCCACGCTCGGCGCGTCGGGTTCGATGCGTCCCAGAAGGTTGTAAATCATTTTCGTGATTGGCGCGTACTGATCGCGCATCGCCAGGATCAGGCTGTCGCTGACCTCCAGCATGGCGAAGGAAAAGGTCAGGATCGTGCCCGCCACCAGGTTCGCCATCACCAGCGGCAAGGTGATCCGGCGAAGCGTGCGCAGCGGCGAGGCGCCCAAGTTGGCCGAAGCTTCCTCCAGCGTAACGCTCGTTTGCTGAAAGCCCGCGTAGGCCGAGCGGACGATGTACGGCAGCCGCCGCACGCTGTAGCTCACGATGAGCAACAGCGTTGGGTTGTCGCGCGGGTTCAGCCAGGAAATCTTGAAGTCGAACCCGGCCACATACCCGAACGCCAGCACCAACCCCGGCAACGCCAGCGGCAGCATCGCCAGTGCGTCGAGTACGTTCGCGAACGGGATCCGCCGCCGCGTCAGCAACCAGGCGATCACCACCCCCAGCAACAAATCCAGGCCGGCGCTGAAGCTCGCGTAAAACAGGCTGTTCCGGATGCTCGCGCCGGTCAGCCCCTGACCAAACACCTCGCCGTAATTCGCCGTCGTCCACGCCATCGGCAACACCGAGAAAAACCAGCGCGCCGAAAGCGATTGGACGACCACCGCCAGGTGCGGCAGCAGTGCCAGCCCGATCACGCCTCCGAACCCGAGCCAGATCAGCGCGGTTTGTCGCGCGCTGGCCGGGGTCTCGGCGCTGGCGGTGTGCCCGCGCGCGATCATTTCATAGCGCCGCCCGGCGAGGACGCGCTTGGACACGAGAAACAACGTGACCACCAGCAGCAGCACGAACACCACCAGCGCGTAGCCCATTGGATTGGTGTTCAGCTCGGTGATCGAATCGAAAATCTGGACCGGCACCACGCGCGAGAAGCCAAAGATCAGCGGCGTGCCCAGGTCCG
>JAKCAB010000794.1 GCA_021839785.1 bacterium
AGCCGGACATGCTCACCAAAAAGAACTGGGCCGAGCAGATTCTGCCGCGCATGTCGTTCCGGCTCGGGGTCGCGAAGCCGGATTTCTCCAGCTCGCCCGAAGGCGAGTTGATCCGCGCCAAGAAGATTTACACGGACAAGCCGCTGGTGCCGGTCGAGTGGTGGCCGTTGATTCAACAGTTCTACCTCGACCGCGCGCCGGTCGAGCCTTTGCCACAGGAGCCGCACGCGCCGATCGAGATCGGGCTGCCCGGCTTCCGCGTTGTGCCCGCGCGGTTTCGCACGCCCGACCCGTCCACGACGCTGGTGAAGATCCGCCCCGGCCGGCGCCAGATCTTTGTCGGCGACGACAAGCTCAAGTCGCTTTTCCTCCTCGACAGCGACGGGGCGTTCGTCTCGCGGATCGAGCTAGGCAACGTGCCAGTCGATGTCGTCGAAACCGAGCGGGGCATCTACGTCACCTGCGTGGGCAGCTTCCTGCCGTCCGAGGTGCCGCGCGCGGAGCTGGTGTTCCTGCCCCAGCAAGGCGACGGCTTCGGCGCGAAGAAGGTGATCTTGAAAGAACTGCCGCGCGCGACCCAGGCCGAGTTCGCGGACTTCAACGGCGACGGCAAAATGGACTTTGCGCTCTGCATGTTCGGGAACCTGACCGGGCGTTTCTCCTGGTTCGAGAATCTCGGCAACGACGAATACCGCGAGCACGTGCTCTCGAAGGAGACCGGGGCAATGTACTGCGCGGCGCGCGACTTCAACGGCGACGGCAAGGTCGATCTCGCGGTGCTGATGGCCCAGCACCTCGAGTCGCTGATCGTCATGCCCAATGACGGCCAGGGAAACTTTGGCGGCAGCAGCGTGTTTCAAAAGCCGCCGGTCTATGGCCACTCCTTCATGGAGGCCGTGGATTTCAACGGCGACGGCAAGCTCGATTTCCTCGTGACCAACGGCGACAACGGCGAATACGAAAGCCCGCTCAAGCGTTACCACGGCGTCCGGCTTTACCTGGCCCAGAGTGACGGCGAGTACGAGGAGAAATTCTTCTACCCGCTCAACGGCGCCTACCGCGCGTTTGCCCGCGATTTCAGCGGCAGCGGCCGGCAGGACATCGCCGCCATCTCGTACTTCCCCGATTACCGCAACAATCCCCGCGAAAGCTTTGTGTTCTTGAAGAACCTCGGCGACCTGAAGTTCGCGCCGTCCACGTTCCCCCAGTGCATCGCCGGCCGCTGGCTGGTCATGGACGTGGGCGATCTCGACGGCGACGGCGACCTCGATCTGGTGCTGGGCTCGTACATTCACGGTCCCGGCGCCGCGCCTTCGTTTCTGCTGCAAACCTGGCAGGAGCGCGGCCCGTCGGTCTTGATCCTGAGAAACCTGGCCAAGGACGCCACGAAGTAATCCTCTTTCATCATGGCCAAAGTCGCGCCTGCCGACCGTCTCGCGTTCGAGCGCCAGCTCTGGCAGCAAGGCCTGCGCGTGGTGGCAGGTGTGGACGAGGCGGGTCGCGGGCCGCTGGCGGGACCGGTGGTGGCCGCCGCGGTCATCCTGCCCGCTGCCTGGGCCGACGGTGGATTCCCCGCCGATTTGCGTGACTTGAACGACTCGAAGCAACTCACCGCAACGCAGCGCGAAACCTTCTTCGCCCGGCTCACCGCCTGCCCGGAAATCCAGCACGGCATCGCGAGCGTCGAACCGGCGGAGATCGACCGCGTCAACATCCTCCGCGCCACGCACCAGGCGATGGCCGCCGCGCTCGCGGGCCTCGCCTCGTCGCCCGAGCACGTGCTTGTGGATGGCCTGCCGGTGGCGGGGTTGCGCTGGCCGCAAACGGCCTTGGTCAAAGGCGACAGCCGCAGTTATTCCATCGCCGCCGCGAGCGTGCTGGCCAAGGTCACGCGCGACCGCCAGATGCTCGAATACGACCGGGTTTATCCGGCGTACGGTTTCGCGCGGCACAAAGGTTATCCCACGCCGGAGCACTTGGCGGCCCTGCGCCGACACGGACCGTCCCCGATTCACCGGCACAGCTTCGCGCCGGTGCGGGCCGAACAAGGCGAATTGTTTCCCGTGCCATGAACCTTTGGCAGCGACTTCGCGGCGCGCTGGGCACGACGACCGAGCCGGAGCACTTGCGGCGCGGGCGGCTGGGCGAGCGCGTGGCGCGGCGGCACCTGCGCCGGCTCGGTCTCAAATTCCTCACCGCCAATTTCCGCTCACCGCGCGGCGAGATCGACTTGGTGTTTCGCGACGGCGATTGCCTGGTGTTCGTGGAAGTGAAGACGCGTTCGTCGGAGGACTGGACCCGCCCCGCCGCGGCGGTGAACGCGGCGAAGCGACGACGGCTTTCGCTGGCGGCGCTCGATTATTTGAAACTGCTGGACAACCCGCCGGTGCGCGTGCGTTTCGACATCGTGGAAGTGCTGCTCGCCGATGACGCGGTGCGCGAAGTCCGGCACCTACCCAACACCTTTGCCCTCACGGCGCCGTACCGGTACGGTTGAGCCATGCCGGAACTGCCCGAAGTCGAAGTCTTGATGCGCCACCTCGCGCCGCTGCTGGTCGGCCAACGTGTGCGCGCAGTCGAGGTGCAGCGGGCGAAGATCGTGCAGCCGTCCAGCGTGGAGGCATTCGCCTCGGCCCTGCGCGGCGCGCGGTTCTCCGGTCTGCGGCGGCGCGGCAAATATTTGGTTTTCACCCTGCGGGCGCGCGGTTCCCGGCAGGCATTCGACGTGCTGGGCCACCTCGGCATGACCGGCCGGATGTACCTCCAGCCGGCGGGCGCGCCGCTGCCCAAACACGCCGCGGTGGCGCTGGATTTGGGGCGCAGTCGCTTTGTCTTCGAGGACACGCGCTATTTCGGCCGGCTGACCTTGGACCTGACACCGCTGGCGGCTCTCGGCCCGGAACCGCTGGACGGCGAGTTCACGGCGGAAACGTTGAGGCGTGCCTTGGCGCGCTCGCGGCAAGCCATCAAGGTGAAGTTGCTCGATCAAGGCGTGGTGGCTGGCGTCGGCAACATTTATGCCAGCGAAGCGTTGTTCCGGGCCGGTCTTTCGCCGCGCCGGGCGGCCTGCCGCTTGAAGCCCGCGCAGTGCGCGCGCCTCTGCGCAGCGATTCGTGAAGTGCTTGCCGAGGCGATCCGTTTCGGCAGCACCGTGCCGCTGAATTGGGAGGGCGGGGCGGGCGGCGACGGGTTGTTCTATTACGGGCGGGCGGAGGACGCCGCGGACTACTACGACGAACGGCTCGACGTTTATGACCGCGCCGGCCAGCCGTGTCGCCGGTGCGGCGCGAACGTGCGGCGGTTGGTGCAGGCGGCGCGGAGCACTTATTACTGCCCCGGCTGCCAGTACGGCTGAAGGTTCGTCCGACCGTCCGTGGCCGCCGACGTACGTCGGCGGCTGCCTCGTTTGCGCCGCATTTCTGCGAAGCGCACCGCGTTCTTACGAACGCAGCCACGGGGACCAGGAATCAGTTCCGTTATGTAGCCAGGCCGGCAAGCGATTCTTACCAGGCTGGCGGCCGGATCCGCCGTCCCACGCGTCCCGGTAACCAGCGGACAGGGAGGCAAGCAGACGGGAAGCAGCGTCCAACAATGAACTCCTCAGCGGGACGCCGAAAATCGCGCACCCGCGGCGGGCGATCCCCGACTCTTGCGACAACCTCAAGCAAAGCCGGCGCTCAACCCCGTCGGTTCGCACGCCACAGGAGCCACGCGCCCAGGCCTTGGAACAAGAGGTTCGGCACCCAGAGGATTAATTCCGGGTGGCGTTGCGGGTAAGTCTCCCACGCTTGGGCGAGGATGGCGAAGCTGTGGTAGATGAGCACCAGGACCAGCGCGATGCCGAAGCCGGCGCTGGTTTCGCGGCGATGCGCCCGCACGGCCAGCGGAATGCCGATGAGTGTGAAACCGATGCAGCCAAAGGAAAACGCGGCTTGGCGGTGCATCTGCACCTTCACCGGCGTGACGTCGATGCCTTGGCGGCGGAACTCGTAGTAGGTGTTGAGGAGTTGCGCCAGCGTCATGTCGGACAGCGGCGGTCCACCGAGCGAACGTTGCGACAGGTTGATGGGCAAGGTCAGTTTCATGCCGGCAGACTGGCCGGAGATCAGGGCCGAGGGGGTTACGAAGGTGCCCTCGACTTGGGGCATGTCGAGTTCCATCACGCCGGTGTTGGTATCGACCAGGAGCGTAGCATCCTGCGCTCTGTAGATGGCCGCCACGCTTGGGAGGTCAGCCGGATGGGAGGGGAGATACCCAGGATTATCTGTGACGGTTGGCGGCGCGTTGGTGTCCATCTGGTACACCACGAGGTTTTTCAAGTTGGGGCCGGCGACCTTGCCGACGTAGATGATGTAATTGGTGGACAGGCGCACGAATTGGTTTTCCTGGACCAGCGCGGTGGGGTGCTCGGCGCCGAGCCGGAAGAGCAGCGCCTTGTACGCCATGCGGCACTGCGGACCGAGTTGCATATTGAACCAAGCGCTTAAGCCGCTGAGGACCACGCTGAGCAACAGGATGGGCGTGACCAACGCGAGCAAACTCACGCCGCTGGCGCGGGCAGCGGTGAGTTCCTGGTCGGCGCTGAACCGGCCGAAAACCAGCAGCGTAGCGGTGAGCAACCCCATCGGGAGGGCGAAGACCAGCACGAACGGGATCAGGTAGCCCAACGCCTGGAGGATGCTCAGCAGCGAGGCCTGGCGGTTGACGAGAAGTTCCAGGATCTCCTTGAGCAAGTTGCCGAGCAGGAGCACGAACGTGAACACCGCCACGGTCAGGACCAGCGCGGCCATCACCTGTCGCGTGAGGTACAGGTGCAAAGTTTTCATGCCGGCAATGGAAAGGGAAACGATGGCGGAGCGGGACGTGTCCGCCGCGCGGCTTCACCCGGCGCGGGCTTCCTGCTCGGCCAGCTTGCGGTCGCGTCGTTCCCAATACCACGCGATCCAGACCGCGATCTCGTAAAGGATTTGCAGCGGGACGGCCATCAGCACCTGGGTGAACACCTCGGGCGTGGTGAGCACCGCGCCGAGCACGAGGTTGATGACGATCATGTACGAGCGCATGGCCGCCAGCTTCTTGTAGTCGAGGATGCCGATCTTCACGAGCGCGAGGAGCACGACCGGCATTTCGAAGCCCAGGCCCATGCCCAGCATGAATTTCATGACGAAGCCAAAA
>JAKCAB010000873.1 GCA_021839785.1 bacterium
GTGCTCGGCGGTCTCGCGACCTCGGCCGTGGCGTTGCCGATTTGGCGGGCGTGGTGCCAGCGCACTGGGTTGGTGGACGATCCGGGGCATCGCAAAATCCACACCGAACCGGTGCCGCTAGCCGGCGGACTCGCAGTGTTCACGGGCCTGGTCGTGCCGTTGCTGCTGGGGGCGCTGGCGGTGAAACTCGACCTGCTGAGCCTCCCCGCGGCGGGTGCGCTCGAACACGGTTTCGCGCGCCGCGCGCCGCAATTGCTGGTCGTGCTCGCCGGGGCGGCCGGCATGGTGACGCTGGGCTGGCTGGACGACCGGCATGAACTGCGCGCCAGGTGGAAATTTGCGGGCCAGGCGTTGATCGCGCTGGCCGTCGCGATCAGCGGTGTGCGCGTCACGCTGTTCGTCCCGAGTTACGCCTTCAGCCTGCTGGCCACGACGCTGTGGATCATCACCGTAACCAACGCCCTGAACTTCCTCGACAACATGAACGGCCTGTGCGCCGGTTTGGGCGCGATCGGCGCGCTCTTTTTCGGCCTGAAGGCGGCGATTGCCGGCCAATACCTGGTGGCGTCCTTCGCCCTGCTGGCCGCGGCCGCGCTGGTGGGGTTTCTGCCCTACAACTTTCCGCGGGCGTCGGCCTTCCTCGGCGATGCCGGGAGCCATCTCGTCGGGTATCTTCTAGCCGTGCTGGCCATCCTGCCGCATTTCTATTTCGACGAAAGCCCGACCAAGCTCGCCATCCTGAATCCGCTGCTGATTCTCGCGGTGCCGCTCGGCGACTTGGTCTGGGTCGTCGTGCTGCGCTGGCGTTTGGGGCAACCGGTGTATGTCGGGGACAACAACCACATCTCCCATCGCCTGGTCCGCCGCGGATTGAGCAAGACCACCGCCGTGCTGGCCATCTGGTTGTTGGCGGCGGCGACGGGTGCGCTCGCCTTCCTTTAATCATCGGCCAGGACCGGTCGCGCGGAGATGGCCAATCCCGCCAAACCGACGCGCGCACTCGATTCAACCCGAGAACCGAAGTTGGGGAGCACACCCGCCTTCGGGTATGGCGGGACGTGCCTCGCGTCCAGCGCCTGGGAGCACACGCCGCCGGCGTGTCTGTTTCGGCGGCTCGCCGAAACGCTGTCCAGTCCACTATCCGCATCCGGCGCGGAAAGGCCGCCGCTGACCGACGTCAGCAGCCACCGGGATCACGCGGGGCGCGTGCGCTCCCCCACTCCTTTTCGGTTTTCGGGCTCAAGGAGCCTTCGCCCGCCGCGCGCGGTAATACACCGCGACGTGGCCAACGCGCATCACAAGCTGGCTGGCCGTGCGCTCCGCAATCTGCGGCGCCAGCACCTTCTTCTGTTCCTTGAACTCGTCGAAGCGGATCTTCACCAGTTCGTGGTCGTTGAGCGCCCGATCGAGCGCCGCGAAGAATCCGGCGGAGACGCCGCTTTTGCCCACCTTGAGAACCGGCTCCAGAAGCTGCGCGCGCGCCTTCAAGGCCCGCAACGGCGGTGGCGATGAAGCGTCCAGAACGCGTCCTTACTTGCCGAGGCCGGGGATGCTCTTGACCCCTTGCTGGAGCGCATCGCCGGCCTGCTTCAAACCGGCGGGGGCGTACTTCTCCGCGATGGAATTGACGAGATCTTTCTGGGCCGGCGTCAATTTCGCCTTGGCAGCGATGTTGGTCAATGCGGGCAACGCGGTGGCGACCTCGCCTTTGCGCAAGGCGCCCACCACCGTGGCCACCTCGCCCGGTACGCCCTCCAACGCGGAAAAGTCCTTCTGGACCACGTAAGCTGCGGCGAGATCGCGCACCTGCTTGGCGAGGTCGGTTTGCTCCGGCGTGAGCTTGGCCTGCGCCAAGGCGGTCACGGCTTCGATGGCGCCGGCGCTGTCTCCGCTCACCAGCGATTTCAGCGTGGCATCGACCTGCGACTTCGCCGCCGGTTGACCTGCCAGCGCGGTGGCCAGCGAATTCAGCTTGGGCGCCAAATCCTGGCCGATCGACGCCAACACTTTGTCTGATTTGCCTTCAGCCACGGAAAGAAACTGGCTGGCGGCGTTGGTGGCAGCCTGCGCCACCTGGCCGGCCGCCGGTTTGACCGACTCCTGCACGCTGGCCGCCGCCTCGGTTGCGGCCTGCTTGACCTCAGCGGCGGGAGCCGGATTGCTGGCGGTCGCCGATGCTGCGGCTGCCGGTTTCGCCTCGGCGGGTTTGGCGGCAGCGTTGGTCTCGGCCGATGCCGGCGGCGTGGATTCCGAACCCGAAGGCCCGCAGCCCACGGCCAGGAGCGCCGCGCCCACCGCGGCGGAGAGTAGCACCAGTTTTTTCATAGATTTGTCATCCCAGATTGCGGTGAGGATAGACCCAAAACGCTGGGCAGGCAATCGGCCGGCTCACGCACCCGCGTTACGCCGTAGCGGGCGGAGGCTCGGCGGCGGACGCGGCGGGGCTGGACGACGCGCCGCACTCTTTTTGGAAAACCTCGTGGAACGCCTGCCGCAACCGCTCCACCATCGGGCTGCCGGGAAAGACGTGGCCGTCCAGAGAAACGACGTCGATGATTCCTTCCACGCTGTTCGTGAGAAACAACGCATCCGAAGTCTGGAGCACCTCGACCTTGGTAAGCCGCTTTTTCACGATGATGTTCTGGCTGGCACAGATTTCGAGGATCACGGCGCGGGTGATGCCCGGCAGCACCCCCACCGCCGTCGGCGAGGTGTAAACGATCGGGCCGCGCGTCCAAAACAGATTAGCGCTGGCGCCTTCGGCGACTTCGCCGTTGGTGTTCAACAGCAAAGCCTCCTCCGCCTGCGCCGCCTCCGCCTCCATGCGCGCCAGGATTTGCAGAAGCTTGCTGCCGGTCTTGTGCGACGCCAGCCGATCGGCCGGCGCCAGGCGCATCGCGGAGGTGATCATCCGCCAGCGCGGAGGCTGGACGGGGTCGAACGGCCGGGCTGGGTACATGGCCATGACGACCGTCGGCGAATCCGCGCCCGCGGACGAGTAGCCGCGCGGCCCGACGCCGCGGGACAATGTTAGGCGCAGCAACGCGTGCTCGAGCTGGTTTTGCTCGATCAATTTCCGGGCGGCTTCGCGGAGCTGGGGCAGCGGGACCGGACAGCGCAGGCGCAGCAGTTCCAAGCCCCGCACGAAGCGCTCGAGGTGCTGGTGCCAGCGAAACACGCGCCGGTGACAGACGCGCATCGTCTCGAAAACGCTGTCGCCGTAAAGGAACGCCCGGTCGAAGACCGAGACCCGCGCCTGGTCTTCCGGGACAAATTCGCCGTTGAGATAAACAACCATGGTTCCTCGTTAAGCCGCCAGCCGACTGGCGGGGACGGGAGGAAAGGAGGCGGGAGACCCACCGGCGCTGTCAAGCACTTCAAGCAGACCGCCTGCTTTGGCAAGTGTCTCCGCGTACTCAGCCGCGGGGTCCGAATCCGCCACAATACCCGAACCGGTGTAGAACCACGCGGCGGCGCCGGCGCAAAACGCCGAACGGATGACGATGCTCAACTGGCTTTGCCGGTTGAACCCGAGGTAGCCCAGGCAGCCGGTGTAAGGCCCGCGGCCGACCGGCTCCAATTCGTCGATGATCTGCATGGCCCGAAACTTCGGGGCGCCGGTGACGCTGCCGCCGGGGAAACACCGTTCGAGCGCCTGCAGGTGCGTGACGCCGCCGCGCAAGCGGCCTTCCACCGTGGCCACCAGATGCTGGACCTGCGCGTACGCTTCCAGGCGCGCCAGCTCCGGCACCCGCACCGAACCGTACGAACAAACCCGGCCCAGGTCGTTGCGGAGCAGGTCGGTGATCATCGTCAACTCGGCCCGCTCCTTGGGGCTGGCGCGCAATTCCGCCGCCAGCGCCGCGTCCGAGCAAGCGTCCGTCCCGCGCGGGCGGGTGCCTTTGATCGGGCGCGTCTCGACGCGCAAGCCGTCGCCGCGCAGGAACAGTTCGGGCGAAGCGGAGACGACGCCGAAGTCCTCGCCTTCGAGGCACGCGGCGTAAGGCGCGGGCGAAGCGGCGGCGAGGCGGCGGTACAAGGCCCAGGCGTCCATGCGCCCCCGCACTTCCCAGCGCTGCGCGAGGTTGGCTTGATAAATGTCGCCTTGGCGGATGTAAGCCTGGGCGCGCACCACGCGGCGCAGGTAATCTTCCCGGCTCAGCTCCGCCACACAAGTTGTGGGCGCCCGCGGCGGCAGCGCGTCCACAACCGGCTCCGATTCGAGCTGCCGCTGCCAGAAGTCCACGCCCGCCTGCGCCTTGGCGGGCGAGCGCGAGCCGTCGGGCCCCAAGCCGGTTGCGACGATCCACGCGCCGCCGGCCTCGTGGTCGAACACCACCAGGCTGTCGTAAAAGCCCAGCCAACAATCCGGCAACGGCAGGTCCGCCACCGGGTGCGGTCGGAGCTTGGGTTCGACGAACTGCCGCAGTTCGTAGCCCCAATAGCCGATGCCGGCGCCGGCCGGAAACGGCACGTCCGCCTCCGCCGTTAAATCGTACCGCGCCAGCAACGCATCCAACACACGCCACGGGTTGCCGAACAGCAATTGACCGCCGGCGGCGCTCTGGATTTCGCAGCGCGCCCCCGTCGAACGGAAGGTCAGGAACGGAGCGACGGCCAGAAAAGAATACTGGCCACCACCGCCCGCGTCGCGACAAGTCTCCAGCAGGCAGAGTCCGCCGTGTCGTCGCACCAAGCCGGCGAGCGTTTGCGGCGTGTGGTTGGTTTGTACCTTGATGGCGCGCGTGCGCATCGGTGGAACGATAGCCGATCTTCCTTCCGCCGCCAGCCTCCGTTGGGTGCCCGCGGCCAAGCCACGCCGGTTCCGGTTGCGCAAAATCGTTTGCCCCTTCGCCGGCGCGACTCCCGCGGCGGCGACCGAGACGGTCGCGCGCCCAAGCCGGCGCGCGGGTGTCCAACCCGCGCCCCGGCCGTGCTCAACCGCGATTTGAGACTGGCATTGCCGGGGGGTCGGATTAGCCTTCGCGGCTCGTGATGAAACCGGAGTTCGACTCCATCGAAGCCCTCGTCGCCGACATCCGCCGCGGTCACATGGTCATCCTGGTGGACGACGCCGACCGCGAAAATGAAGGCGATTTGATCATGGCGGCGGAGCACGTGACGCCCGCCGCGGTCAATTTCATGGCCAAGCACGGGCGCGGCCTGATCTG
>JAKCAB010000634.1 GCA_021839785.1 bacterium
TATTCCGTGCGGCGGCCAGTGGCTTGCCCACATCCAGCGCCTCGATCTGGGCCAGGATCTCACGACGCTGCTCCACCAGGTCCGCCAGCCGATGGATCAGCACGGCCCGTTCATTCACCGGCAGGCGTGACCAGTCGTGCGAGCGAAAGGCGTTTTCGGCCGCCCGCACGGCCCGGTCCACATCCTCGGCATCGCCGGCGGCCACCCGGGCGACTTCGGTGCCCTCGCCGGGATCACGGACCCCGAACCCTTGGCCGTTGGCGGCCGGCATCCACTGGCCGCCGATCCACAGGCGGACCGGCTCGGGAGACAGAAAGGCAGCGACTTCCGGGCGCAGGGTGGCAGGCGTTGACATGGCGGCAATCTAGCGCGGGGCAGCGGAAAGGGAAAGCCACCAGCGTGACGCTAGCAGCCTGTCGGACTTAGGAAACGCGTTTTTGTCGGGCGGATTGAAGAGCCGTGCGGCCCGCGCGTCTGCTGGCGCATGGCCACGCGCTTCGTTCCGATCGACCGCGACGCGCCCCTGCTCCTGCTCCCCAATCTCCGCGACTGGGGGGGGGCCCGCCGATCATCTCGTCCACTTCATTCTCGACGCCGTGGACGCCCTTGATCTGCGCCAGGTCAAGGTGAACACCCGCGGCACCGGCAGCGAACAATACCCGCCGCACAAGCTGCTTGGGTTGCTCCTCTACAGCTATGCCACCGGCACCTTCGGTAGCCGCCGCATCGAACGGAGCCCTTACGACCGCGTCCCGGTGCGCCGGCTCACCGCCGACACGCATCCCGACCCCGACACGCCCGACACCGGCCACGGCATCGGCACGCCGCTGGCCGAACGTATCGCCCAAGCCGTGGACACGGACGCCTTCCGGTTCCAACAACTGAGGATGCAGGCGAAGCAGCCCCACCCCACGAGCTTCGCGGCGGGCGGTGCGACCGGACCGCTACGACGCGCTACCGCGCCAGCGGTTCAGACGCTCGCGCAGGGCATCCAGGCGGCTGGCCTCCGGCAAGAGGCCGGGGAAGTCGGCGATGAGTTGGTCGGCGGTCGGGATTTCGCCCCAGCCGGTGACGGTGAAAACTTCCACAGCTTGCCGGATCGCGAGGCCGAGCTCACGGTTTTTGCGATCGAACCGCGCACGCAAGGTCTGCCGCCATTCCTCGAAATTCGCCGGCGGGCTCATGTTGTGCCGGCCCACCCACGGCAGCCATTCCATGATTTGCGAGCGGTGGCACCAGCTCATCTGGCAGATTTGCTCGAACGCGGGCTCCACGTCCACGGCAAGGTCGTGGCGGTTGCCGCCGAACATGTAGCCGTCATAGACCGCGACGATCACCGGCACTTTGCACGGCGTGGATTGGGTCTCGTCGGCGGGATACTCCGGCGTGAAGGCGTGCGGTACATTGATCATGTACGCCACCTCGCGGATGGCCTGGGCGATCGCCAGGTGGTCCACGTGGACGCCGGCGAGCGGATCGGCGGGCAACGGCGGGCAAAACAGGTAATCCGGCTCGAAGTCGCGGGTCGCCTTCCAGAGTGCCGCGAGCAGTGGCGAATCCACCTGCAAACAGGCCTCGCGGGGCACCTGACCGTTTGGGAGGTGCAGCAATGCGAAGTCATAACCGCCGATGCGCGCGGACTCCATCTGTTCCGCCAACCGCACGCGGCCGGTTTCTTCGCGGTGGCGAAAGTGGTGCCCGGCCTGGCCGTCGGTGCAAGCAATCACCTTGCGCTGCACGTCCGGGCCCGCTTCGCGCCGCCAGCGCTCGAAGGTGCCGGCGGCCGTGAATTCGTAGTCGTCGTAATGCGCGTGAATGAAGAGCAGCTTCATGGCTGGTGCCGGCGATCCTAGAAACGTGGCGCGAGCCGGCAACTCAATTGGAGCGGTGTGCGGTGCGGCGAGGTAAGGTCGGCGAGGCTGGGACGGGCGAGCGGCATCGAAGCGTTCATGCGCCGGCGCGAGATGCGCCAGATGGCGCACAGGAGCGACATAGAAGCGGTCTCCTGCGTAAGCGCTCAGACGTCCAGCGCCGTGGTGTCGGCAAACACCGCTTTGCCGATGGCGGCTTCGGCCGCTTTCGCGGCGGTCTCGATTCGATGGTTGGCGGAGCCGTCAGGTTCACCCCGCTTCGCCCAGCCGTGGGCGTCGCACGGTTGGAGGGCGGCCGCCAGGAACACGCGCAGCAAACACACGCTTAACGGCCCCCGATACACGCGGCGAAACCGGCGGATCGCGGTCGAAGGCGGTTCATCGCCGGCGCAGAGGTAGCGCAGCATCGGATCGCCGGTGAGCATTTCCTCGATTTCCTGCGAGCCGAACCGGCCACTGGCATAGCAATAGGTCAGCAGCGTCAGCATGACGGCGACCGGGAAAGTGCGCCCCGCATGGACAAAATCGCGCCGGGGCATCTGCTGCGGGTCCAACTCCGCCACCGCCTCGAACACCAGCCGCACCAGGCGGTCGTCGCTCATCCATTCACGGAGATCGTCCGGCAGGGCGGCGGTCCCTGCTTGAGGTTGCGCCCCCAGCCAGTGCCGTTTGAGGAGGTCGGTTTTCACAGCGAGGCTAACCTCGCACCCGTGCGTTACGACCAGGTTACGGCGGGGTGAAGGTTTCGTGCCGGTCCCCGCCGCCCAGTCAGAGCCGGGCGCGATTTTGAAAATGTCATATCGTCATATCAGGATGCGTTGATTTTTTATTTGCAGCGCTCGTGGCGCACCGTTAAGGTCCGCTCTCAGCCGTGCCACCGGCCAGCCGGACGCGCGGCGCCAACGCATCCGTCACATGACCGAAAGCATCGCCAATCTCGATCGCCTGTTGCGCCAGCGCATCGTCCTCCTGGACGGCGCGATGGGCACGATGATCCAGCAACGCGGTTTGAACGAAGCGGCGTACCGCGGAAACCGCTTTGCCGACTGGGCGGGCAAACCGCTCAAAGGAAACAACGAACTGCTCCAGCTCACCCAGCCGGCGGTCATCGAGGGGATCCACCGTCAATACCTCCTGGCTGGGTCGGACATCATCGAAACGAACACCTTCTCCGCGACGACCATCGGCCAGCACGACTTCCTGTTTGCCCACCATCCGGCTGGCCGCAAGGACCAGGAGTTCTTCGACCAGGTCACCGGTGACGCCGGCCTGCGCGAGCTCGCGCAGGAGATGAATCTTGCCGCGGCGCGCCTGGCCCGGCGGGCAGCCGACGCCGTCGCGAACGAGACCGGCCGACCGCGCTTTGTGGCGGGCGCGATCGGGCCGATGCCGGTGACCGCTTCGATTTCTCCGGACGTGAACGACGCCGGTTTTCGGGCGGTGAACTTCGATCAGCTTTGCCGGGCGTATCGCGAACAAGTGGCGGCCTTGCTCGAAGGCGGTGCGGATTTGCTCTTGGTGGAAACCATTTTCGACACGCTCAACGCCAAAGCCGCGCTCTTCGCGATCCAGGAAGTCCTCGCCGGGCGCGGGGCTGCGCCGGCCTCCGGCATTCCGGTGATGGTTTCCGGCACGATCACCGATCGCTCCGGCCGCACGCTCACCGGCCAGACCGTCGAGGCCTTCCTGAACTCGACGAGCCATGTCCGGCCGTTGACCGTCGGCTTGAATTGCGCGCTGGGGCCCAAGGAAATGCGGCCGTTCGTGGAAGAACTGGTGAGCTTCGCGCCGGCCTACACGTGCTTTTACCCGAATGCAGGTTTGCCGGACCCGCTCTCGGACACTGGATTTCCGGAGACGCCGGAGTCGCTGGCCCCGCAGTTGCGCGAGTGGGCGCAACGCGGCTGGCTGAACATCGTAGGCGGCTGTTGCGGCACCACGCCGGCCCACATTCGCGCGATCGCCGAGGCCGTGCGCGATTGCGCGCCGCGGACCGTGCCCGTTGCGGAACCGCACCTGCGGCTCAGCGGCCTTGAAGCCCTGACCATCCAGAGCAGCGAATCCGCCGGCGGCGTGTCAGGAGGCGACGATTCCGCGGCGCAGAATTTCGTCATGGTGGGCGAGCGGACGAACGTCACGGGCTCGCCGAAGTTCGCCAAGCTCATCCTGGCCGGCCAGTTCGAGGAAGCGGTGACGGTGGCGCGGCAGCAAGTCGCCAACGGCGCCAACCTCATCGACGTGAACATGGACGAAGGCATGCTCGACGGCGTCGCGGCCATGACGCGCTTCATGCATCTGATCGCCGCGGAGCCGGACATCGCACGCGTGCCGGTGATGGTCGATTCGTCCAAGTGGTCGGTCATCGAGGCAGGCCTGAAATGCCTCCAGGGCAAAGGCGTGGTGAACTCGATTTCGCTCAAGGAAGGCGAGGCGAAGTTTCTCGAACAAGCGCGGCTGGTCCGCCGCTACGGCGCCGCCGTGGTAGTGATGGCTTTCGACGAGCGCGGTCAGGCGGACAGTTTCGAGCGCCGCATCAAGGTCTGCACACGCGCCTACAAACTCCTGACCGAACAAGTCGGCTTGCCGCCGGAGGACATCATTTTCGACCCGAATGTGCTCACGGTCGGCACCGGGATCGAGGAGCACGCGAACTACGCCGTCGATTTCCTGCGTGCGACACGCTGGATCAAGGAAAACCTCCCGCGGGCGAAGGTTAGCGGCGGCATCAGCAACGTGAGCTTCAGCTACCGCGGCAACAATCCCGTCCGCGAGGCGATGCACAGCGCGTTCTTGTTCCACGCCATCCGGGCGGGTCTCGACATGGGCATCGTCAACGCCGGCATGTTGGCGGTCTATGACCAGGTGCCGAAAGACCTGCTGGAATTGGTCGAGGACGTTCTGCTCAATCGCCGTCCGGACGCGACGGAACGGCTGGTGGCATTCGGTTCGCAGTACAAACAAAAGGACAAAACCGCCGTCGCCACGGAGGAGCTGGCGTGGCGGCGGCTGGCCGTGGAGCAACGGCTCGAACACGCCCTGGTCAAAGGCATCGCGGACTTTGTCGAAGCTGACGCCGAGGAAGCGCGCCAAAAGTATGGCCGTCCGCTGGCGGTCATCGAAGGTCCGTTGATGGCCGGCATGAACATCGTCGGCGACCTGTTCGGCGCCGGGAAGATGTTTCTGCCGCAAGTCGTGAAATCCGCCCGGGTGATGAAAAAGGCGGTGGCCTACCTCGAACCGTTCATGGCGGCCGAGAAGCAGGCCAGCGGCCGCAGCGCGGGCAAGGTCCTGCTGGCGACG
>JAKCAB010000795.1 GCA_021839785.1 bacterium
GGTCAACCTCACCACCTGCCTCGGCTCACGACTGGTCAACACTCTCTTCGTGCTCGACGAACCCAGCGTGGGCCTGCACGCCCGTGACACGGCGCGGCTCATCCGCATCCTCGAACGCCTCCGCGACGCCGGCAACAGCGTGGTGGTGGTCGAGCACGAGGCGAGCGTGATGCGCGCGGCGGACCAGATCGTGGACCTCGGCCCCGGCCACGGCGAGACTGGCGGCGAGGTCGTTTTTCAAGGCCCGTTCGCAGCGTTGCCGCGCTGCGCGGCGTCGCTCACGGGCCAGTATTTGAGCGGCCGGAAACAGATCGAGATTCCGCGGCGACGGCCGGTCGGGAGTCCGAACTCCGAAGTCCGAAGTCCGAAAATCGAAGCAGCGCCTTCCACCACGCCGATTCAGGATTCGGATTTCGAGCCTCCTTCGAATTTCGGATTTCGAGCTTCGAATTTATCCTGGCTGCGTCTCGAACACGCCACCCGCCACAACCTTCAAGACCTTTCGCTTGCCATCCCCCTCGGCCGTTTTGTCTGCGTGACCGGCGTGAGCGGCTCGGGCAAGTCCACTCTCATCCGCGAAGCGCTGTTCCCGGCGTTGCAGGCGAATTTGAAATCGGACGCCAGCGGTCCCGCGGCGGCAAAAGCCTCCGATCGCCTCGACACTGGACCCGACGAGTCCAGCGGAGCGGAGGACGACGACAACGGATCGGCCTCTGCCGTCCGGCAACCGTCGTTGGTCCTCTCGGGTTGGGAGAAACTCGCTCGGGTGGTCATGGTGGACCAGGCGCCGCTCGGCAAGACGCCGCGCTCCAATCCGGCCGTCTATATTGGCGCGTTCGACGACATTCGCGAGTTGTTCGCGGCTTCCGAGGCTGCGCAGCAGCAGGGCTTGAACGCGAGCGCCTTCAGTTTCAACTCCGCGCAAGGCCAATGCGAGCGCTGTCGCGGCGCCGGCTTCGAGAAGATTGAAATGCAGTTTCTCAGCGATGTGTTCATCCGCTGCCCGGACTGTGATGGACGACGCTACCGGGAGCACATTCTCGAAGTGAGAATTCAGAAGTCAGAAGTGAGGGGGCAGGAGTTAGAAGTTGGAAGAGAGAAGCGAGAAGTTAGAAGTCAGAAGTCAGGAGCCGGCAGGCGAAAGCTGGGAGACAAAAGCGCAGCAGCCGGGGCCACTCCCTCGCCTCTCATCTCTCGCCCCTCACCGGACTGGTCCATTGCGGACGTGCTCGATGCCAGTGTGGATGAGGTGCTGGGCTGGCTGGCTGGCTTTGGCGACTCGCGTTACGACCGACGAGCAGCCGAGAAGCTGAAGTTGCTGCAGGATGTCGGGCTGGGCTATCTGCGGTTGGGCCAGCCGATCAACACGCTTTCCGGCGGTGAGAGCCAACGGCTCAAGCTCGCAGCGCACTTGGCCGCCGTGGCTGCGAACGTCAGTTCGCGGTGGAATTCCGGTCCTGGTGGGCCGCCCAGTCAGCCGCGTTCTGACGAACGCAGCCACTCGCTTTTCCTGTTCGACGAACCCACGACCGGTCTGCACTTCGACGACGTGCGCGTGTTGCTCCAGGTTTTTCAGCGGCTTGTGGACGCCGGCCATTCGGTGATCGTGATCGAGCACAACCTCGATGTCATCAAATGCGCCGACTGGGTGATCGACCTCGGCCCGGAAGCCGGCGACGAAGGCGGGCGGATCGTCGTCGAAGGCACGCCTGAACAAGTCGCCGCCTGCAAGGCGAGCCATACCGGCCGGGCACTGCGCGAGTCGGTTCTGGCCGCGACACCGATCTGAACGGCTCCGCGCCGCGCCTCAGTTGCGCTCCACGATGTCCCGGATGAGCCGCGGCACGTAATCCTTCATTCGCGCCGGAATGCCCGGCTGGCTGGTGGGCAGTTGTTTCACGAGCGGCAAAACTGGCCGCGCCTTCGTGCCCAAGGCATCCAACGCGTTCAGCGCCTCCACGGCGACGAATTCGTGCTGGGCATCCAGACGCGCGAGTTCAACCAGCACCTTGAGCGCGGCGTCAAGGTCGCTCGCCTCGCCGAACTGCCCCAAAGTCTCCGCCGCGGCAATCCGCACCGAAGGCGACTCGTCTTGGAGCAGCCGCGACAGATTAGCCCGCGCCGCCTTGACCGCTGGCTCGCCGTGAATCCGACATCCCATCACCGCCCAATAACGGACACCCGGCTCGGCGTCGCCGAGCCAAGCATCGAGGTTCGCGCTGGCGGCGGGGCCGTCGGACGAAGCGGCTTCCGCGGCGACGAGAATCCGTTCCAGCGGGTAGCGGCTGGCGTCGTGTCCGAACGTGTAAGGCGCTTCGCTGCCCCGACGCCGTTCGCGTTCGGCTTCCGGCAAGAAGCCCAGATCGCGTGTGGCCAGGAGCTGCTGGTGCAGCGCCGCCCGGAGTCGCGCGAGGATTTCCTGATGTGCCGGCGAGGCGGCGAGGTTGTGCACTTCGTCCGGATCGCTTTGCAGGTCGTAGAGTTCCTCGGGCGCCTTTCGCTGCCAGAAATACGCCTGGGCCGGCGGCAATTTGCCTTCGTCAAAGAGCCGCTTCCAAACCTGGGTCGTCGGCGTCTCGAACATGTACGCCACATGCTGGCCGTGCGGGAGGTGCGGGAGATAGTTCCGAAGATAGACATACCGGCCATCGGTCACGCTGCGGTCCAGATCGTAGCGTTCGTCCATGCGACCACGGAAGCCGTAGTTGAAGACGCGAGCCGGTGCGGCGTATCGCCCCATGAACGGGACGCCTTGCATGGTGTCCGGCGCTTTTACACCCGCCAGACTGAGGACGGTCGGCGCCAAATCCACGAAACTCACCAGCCGGTCCGACCGGCCGCCGGGTTGGTAATCTGCGGGTGCGAGCGACCGCCATTTCTCCGGCACATACACGATCAACGGCACCTGCAAGCCGGAGTTGTACGGGAACCGCTTGCACCGCGGCATGCCCGGTCCGTGATCGCCGTAGAAAAAAACGATTGTGTCCTCGGCCAAACCAGCGTCCGCCAGCTCGCGAAGAGCCTTCCCCGCTTGGGCGTCCATCTCGGTGATTTGGTCGTAGTATTGCGCCCAATCCTGGCGGACTTCCGGCGTGTCGGGGTGGTAGGCCGGCACGCGGACTTTGGCCGGGTCGTGGATCGGCGTGTGTGGACGCTTCCGAATCTGGCTCTCGTGCGTCACGGTGTAATTGAAGACGGCGAAGAACGGCCGGCCAGGCGGGCGGTTAGTCCAGTGGGCGCGACGCGAGGATTCATCCCAGACTCGGCCCGGTTTAACCAGGTTGTAATCCTCCTTTTCGTTGTTGGTGCAATAATAGCCGGCGGCTCGCAAGTGCTGCGGGTACATCCCCAGCCCCGGCGGCATTGGCACCAGGCTCCGCATGTGCTCGGCGCCCAGCGACGGCGGGTAAAGGCCGGAGATGATGGTAGTGCGCGCCGGCGCGCACACCGGCCCGCAGGACCAGGCGCGCGTGTAAATCATGCCCCGCGCGGCGAGGCGGTCGAGGTTCGGCGTCGTGGCATAGCCATCGCCGTAACAGCCAAGCTGCGGGCCAATGTCCTCGCAGGTGATCCAAAGGATGTTCGGCCGGGCCTGGGCGGTGTCGCTGGCGACTGCCCATTCAAGGACAATCAACGTGGCCAGCAGGAACGAAATTCGCTTCATGGCAGTTCGAGTCGATGGTTTCGGCAAGAATTGTGGACTTCACCCCCCAGTCGTCGCAACCAAGAACTGTGGAATTTCCGACTCGGACGACGACATCTCCCTTCGCCGCACTCCGATTGACCGCTTGACTCCGTTTACGTTGTAAACAACGTTCTCGCCGGTCATGGCTACCGTGGTTCAATCTTGTCGCATCGAAGCCGACCTGGCCCCGCTGCTCGCCCGCCAGGCGCGGCGCAAGAAGCTGGAAGTTTCCACCCTCAGCAGCCTTTACCTTCAGGAAAAGGCGCTGGAGGAAGAATATCCCGGCATTGGATTCCGCGACGGAGCGGGCGGACGCGAAGCCTACATCCTCGGCCATCGCGTCGCCGTGTGGGAAGTGGAGGACGTGCATCGCGAAACCGGGAGCGTGGAAAAAACGGCGCGGCATTTCCGCTGGCCGCCCAGCGTGGTCCGCTGCGCGCTGGCGTTTGCCAGGGCATTTCCCGACGAAGTCGCCGCCCATCGCGCCGCCGAGTCGGCTGCATGAAACCGCGGTTGCTGGCGGACGAGAACGTTTCGCACGGCCTCGTCGTCGCGTGCCTGAAGCTGGACGCTCGATTTCCCATTGTCCACATCGCCAATTGGCGCGACGGCGCCTGCCTGCAACTGAAAGACCCGGCGCTGCTGATAACGCTGCGAGACGAAGACCTGGTGCTGGTCAGTTTCGACCGCAGTTCGCTGGCGCACCATGCCGGCGTCCTCACGCGCGAAGGTGTCGGACATGCCGGGGTGATTCTCTTTCGCCGGACCGTGTCGCGGATTGCCTACGGTACTCAGGCGCGGCTGCTCGTGGACTTCTGGAGTGCAGCGGCCGAGTGGGAATGGGCAGACTTGGTGGTGTACCTGCCAAAGTCATGATTTCAGCCGAGAAGATCGAGACAACTCGGCCGCAATGAGATGTGTGAGTAGATAAGCCTTTGATGGGTAGTCGCGAGGGAGTCTTCATGGCCTGCTTTTCTACATCGGCCGCCGACCGATCGCCAGTGAAAGCCGCTAAGCCACTATTATGCAACGCACTTGGCGGCGGCGATTCAGCCGCGTAAGCTATCGGCATGTTTAAGCCCATTTCCGCTGCTGCCCGGATCGTGTCCTGCGTGGCGCTAGTCGCCGTTGCCAATCTGACGGCCGACGCGCCACGCGCCTTGCCGCCTGGCCACCTGCCCAACGACGTCCGCCTGCGCCCGCTCAAAGACCTCGATGGCTACTTCCCGTTCACACCGCCCGAGTCGCGCGAGGCGTGGGCCAAGCGCGCCGAACGCGTGCGCCGCCAAATCCTCGTCGCCGAAGGGCTGTGGCCGATGCCGACCCGGACGGATTTGAACCCGGTCATCTACGGGCGGATCGACCGCGGCGATTACACGGTGGAGAAGGCTTACTTCGAGAGCGCGCCGGGTTTCTTCGTCACGGGCAACCTGTATCGGCCCAAGGGCAAAAACGGCAAGGTGCCGGGC
>JAKCAB010000629.1 GCA_021839785.1 bacterium
ATAACTCGATCGTGCGAAATCGCGACGCGCAGGTCTGGGGCTGGTTCGACATGAAGGACAACCGGCATTGGCCAGCCGGTAGAGCGAGGCTCCTGCCGAGCCGGCTCCGCGGGAGCGTCGCCCTACCAGACCTCCCGCAGGGCGAGGCTGCCGCCAAGCCGGGCGACCTCGCCGCGGCGTACTCGGCGAAAACTGGCACAGGCCAGCCACGCAACCTGACGCTGGAGTCGCTGCGGTTGCGGTTCGAGAACAACGTCTATTTCGCCGCCGCCGGCCAGGGCTGGTTCGTGTGGGGGCCGACTTGGGCACGGCACCAGAGCTACTCGAGCTTGGACGAATTCCAGTCGAACCTGGGCATCGACTTCGGCAGCCGAACGTTCGATCCGGCCTTTGCCGACGGCGCCAACTCGATTTCCGATTGCGCCAAGAGGACATGGCGCTCCTTGCGGACAGTTATCCTCGCGGGCCAGTGCCGGGCGTGACGCTCGGAGCGCTACCCTGACTTGGTGCCCGGGCCTTAAGGTTGTTCGAGCGTCACCGGGACAGCCTTCTCGACTTCACGGCCTAGCAACAAAAAAGCCCGCCCGCGGAAATCGCGAGCGGGCAGTACAAGTCGCCGCCAATCGGAGCGGCTTGGTGCAGTTAAAACACCTTGCTCTTGCCGGGAACGGCCATCGGCGTGATGGGCAGTTTCATGTCCCAAGTGAGGTTGTCCGGCACGAACTTCTCCTCCAGCTTGAGCGCCTGTTCCCAGGTGATTTCCTGGCCGGTGTAGGCGGCGGTGCGGCCCATGATGGCCGCCAGGGTGCTTTGGGCCATGTAATCGCCGTTGTTGATGTAGTCGCCGCTGCGGATCGACGCGAACATCTCGTTGTGCTCGGTCTGGTACATGTCGTTGGGCTGGCCGCGATACCGCCAGCTCTCGGCCGCCTTGATGATCGGCGCCGACCACCCTTTGATGGTGCCGTAGCCCTTTTCGCCCATCAGATAATCCGAGTTGTCGCTGTAGCAATTCGCGATCTGGCGCTGGGCCATCGTCGCCCGCGTGCCGTTCGGCCACTCGTAAAAAACGTCGATGTGATCGAAGATATTGCCTTCGTTGTTGGGAATCTGGCGGCCGCCGGTGGCGACGCACCGCAGCGGTGGCACGTCCTTCATCGCCCACAGGATCTTGTCAACGCTGTGGCAGGCCTGCTCGACCAGACCGTCGCCGGAGAGCCAGGTGAAGTTGTACCAGTTGGCAACCTGCCATTCGACGTCGCCCATGCTGGCCGGCCGCGCGCTGGCGGGCGGCATCGGCTTGACCGGGCCGGTGAGGTACGTGGCGTAAATCGCCCGAATTTCGCCCAGGGCGCCGTCGTGAACGCGCTTGTAGAATTCGCGCCGCGCCAAGTCGTAGCGCCAGCAAAAGCCCGCCACGAGCGCGATCTTCTTCTGCTTGGACAGCCTGACCGATTCCATGACCGAGCGCACGCCCGGCACGTCCGTGGCCATCGGTTTTTCGCAGAAGATGTGTTTGCCCGCCTCCACGGCGGCCCGCAAGTGTTGCGGCCGGAAGCCCGGCGGCGTGGCCAGCAACACCACGTCCACGCCGCTGGCGAGGACCTTCTGAAAGGCGTCCAGGCCCACGAAGATGCGATCGGGGGCGACCTGCACCCGGTCCTTGATGGCGGCGTTGTGGCGAAGCGCATTGAGCGCGCCTTCGCAGGCAGCCCCGAACACGTCGCCCACCGCGGTGAGCACGACGTTCTTGTCGGCGTTGAGGGCCTGCCCGGCGGCGCCGGTGCCCCGGCCGCCGCAGCCGATCAGGCCCACCTTGAGGGTGTCGCTGTTGGCGGCGAAGAGCCGCGGCGCAAGGTTGGCGGCCAGGAACGTGCCGGCGGCCGCCGCGGTGGAGGTTTTGAGAAAGTCGCGGCGCGAGGTCGCCGGACGGGAGGCAGGATGCGTGTTCATGATATTGGCGAATCGATGGCGGCAGTTAAGGCGAGTGGCGCGGACTGGTCAAGCGTGGCGACGGCGCGCCAGACACGGCGCGGCGCTCTGCGAAAACGAAGGGGCCGAGCCCGCGTGTTCCGGTGCCGGCGGCTTGCCGACGGGGCGGAAATGCTCTACCGGAATGCGGGTTGAGAAACCGGCACGCTGCTGGGTCGCCCTCCAAACACTATCCAACTGCGAAATCCCGAAGTTGGGGAGCGCGGGCGTCCCGCCCGCAGTTTTCGGCCTCCGGCCGGAAACGCCCGGTCCGGCGATGCCGACCCATTGGGATTTCACGGTACTCCGCGCCAGCCCGCCGGCGAGACGCCGGCGGGTGCGACCGGGACGGTCGCGCTCCCCAATGCGATTCAGCTCAGACCCAAGTTCCCGGCCACTGGACGTTCCGGCACGCCGTAGATTCGGTGGTCCTCACCGCGTCAACTTGAGGCGCACTGGCCGTCTCCCGAAACAAAAAAGGCCGGGACCCGCGGTGCGCAGGCCCCGGCCGTGCGGCAAAGTGGGGTTAGAATTTCTTGCTGGCTTGGAGGTACACGAACCGCCCGCGCAGGTCGGCGGTGTCGCGGTCGTAGTTGTCCGAGAACGAAGCCATCACCAGAGGCGGCTCTTCGTCCGAGACGTTGATGACACCCGCGGTGATCTTCGCGTCCCACGGCAGCCGGTAGCTGGCCTGGAGGTCGAACGTGAGGTAGTCCGAGATCTCGCGGGAATAACCCAGCGCGGCCGAGTCATCCAGGTAGGAGCAGATGTAGTTGCCGGTGAGGCCGAACTCGAAGTTGCCCTTCGACCAGAACAGGCTGCCGGTGAGCTTCAAGCGCGGCAAGCTGCCCAACCCGAACGACTGGCTAGGATCGACGAAATCGCCCAGCCGATCCTGGAGGCCATCGCCCGGAATATTCTCCTGCTCGAACGTCAGGTAGTACGTGCCGGCCACCGTGGTGGTGAACGTGCCGTAGTTGTCCGTCGCGAGTTGGTGGGTCGCGGACCAGTCGATGCCTTCGATGTTGCGCTGGCTGAGGTTCAGAGTCGGGGCGAGCAGCAGGTTGTACTGCTCGGTCGCGGGGTTGAACGAAACCAAGTTGGCATACTTGGCATTGGGATCGAGCGGACCGCCGGCGGCGTAGTTCTGGTTCAAGATGTATTGGTCCACGCTGCCCGGCACGTTTTGCTGCTCGATGCGGAAGTAATCCGCCGTCAGCGTGATCGTCTTCACCCAAGGCGGAGTATAGACGATGCCCGCCGTGTAGTTCTTGGCCTCGGTCGGCTTCAAGTCGGGGTTGCCGCTGTAGAACGTGCGGACCTGTTCGAAGTAACTCGAGTATTTGTCGATGTTCGCCTGGTCGCCCGCCGCCACCGCCGCCTGGTACTTGGCGAACTTCACGGGGTTCCGGAGTTCCGGATAACTCTCCTGGTCGGCAGCGTACAAGTCGCCAAAGCCGGGAGCGGTGAAGGACTCGGAGTAAGAGGCGCGCAACATCAGCGATTCGTCAAACGGCTTCCACATCACGCCGACCTTCGGTTTGAACGTATCGCCGAAGTCGGAGTAGTCCTCGTACCGGCCGGAGGTGTTCACTTCGAACCGGTGGAACGCCGGCACGTTCATGTCCTGCCCCAAAATGGGGATGTTGACTTCGTAGTAACCGGCGTACACGTCGCGGCTGCCCGAGTAGGGCTTGTCGCCGTTGAAGCCGACCACGTCGCCGTTGATCAAGGTGCCGTCGGGCGTGTGCGTGGAGCGCTCGTTGCGGAATTCGCCGCCAACGGCGAGGGCCAGCGGACCGCCGGGCAGTTCGAACACTTCGCCGTTGACCTTGCCATCGACTTGGAACAGCTCGTCGCGATCGAAGGTGTAATGGTCAAGGCGGATGCTATCGAGTACCGCGTTCGAGTTGGCCCGATTGCCGAACGGATTGAAGGCCGTGGCCGGGTCGGTCGAATTCACCGCCTGCTCCAGCCCGGTGCGGCTGATGTCATTGCCTTGCGTGTTGACGCCCTTTTGTTGGGTGTAAAGCGTCGCCGCTTCCCAGTTCCAGGAGGTGTCCGCCACGCGGCCTCTCAAGCCACCGACAAAACGCACGATGTCATACTCGTTCGAGTCGGTGCGCGGGCCCAGTTCCACCGGCCGATAGTAGGCATTGTCGATGGGCACCCCGAAGACGTTGTACGGGTTGGTCGCCGGAATCACGATGCCGTTCGGACTGGTAGGCGTCGTGTTGTTCGAGAAGACGATCGGCGTGGGCGCCAACTGGTTGTAGCTGTAGCTGTGCGTGTAGAAGGCGTCCGTGAAGAACTTCAGGTTCTCGCCGAATAATTGATGTTCCCCACTGCCAAACACGCTGTAGCGCTCCGAGTCGCGGATCGCCGGCGTGTAGTTGGGGTAAGGAAACCGCATCCCGGCGGCCACCGAACTGCTGTAAGGAAGGAATTGCGAGGGGCTGGTGGGAGTTGTCCCCACTGGACCGCTGTACACCAAACCGTTTTCCAAGCCCGGGAACTGTGTCGTTCCCTGCGTGCTGATGATACGGCCCGGATTGCTGATGGTGCTGGTGTTGCGGACGTAGCTGTTTTGGGAACTGTAATCCGGCCGCGAGCGCGCACGGTCCACGCTGTAGAGCGAGTTAGCCTTGTAGTAGTCGCCACCGATCACCACCGAGGTCTTCTCGTTCGCCGTGCCGGTCACAAACGAATACACCTGCTCAGCCGCGTCCCTTTCCGTCGTATTGCCGTACCGGGCGGAAATCTCGGCACCCTGGAAGTCCTTTTTGAGAATGACGTTCACCACGCCGGCCACGGCATCGGCACCGTAGATCGAGGAGCCGCCGTCCTTGAGGATCTCGACGTGATCGATGGCCGCCATCGGAATGGCATTGAGGTCTTGATGGCGGTGCGCCGGCCATTGATCAGCACCAGCGTGCCGCCGGGGATGCCGCGCAACGCGATCTGGGTGGTGCCGTTGCCGCCGTTGCCACGAGACATGCCGAAGTTGCCGGCGCCCACGGTGGAGGGCAGCTTCTTGGCCAGGGTCTCGAAATCCGCGGCGCCGGTTTTTTCGAGCGCCGCGGACGAAAGAACATCCACCGGGGCCACCGCCACGGTCTCGGCCGTGGGGATGTTGTAGCCGGTGACAACCACTTTCTCCATTTTT